>JALTTZ010000085.1 GCA_027047855.1 Nitrososphaeria archaeon | reverse complement strand
TACTATGTGGAGGAGCCCGAGACCTATTAGTCCAATTCTTGTGGTGGGTTTAACTGGGTATGTTGCGTACAGGATTCTGCCCGTCGATCCCTCCACAACTCCTATATATTCCTTTGTGTCTGCCTTAAGTTTATACTTGAATATCCATATGGGAACATACAGTGGATATTCGTCAAATATCTCGAAGTCGTAATTTATGTTGAGTGTTTGGAGGCATGTTCTCGAAAGCAGTCTCCTAATGTGTCTCACATTTATGTTCTCTGCGATAGGGTATATCTCGGATTTTTCCCGCGTTATATTTACTTCTATCGGGTTATATGATGATATGTCGCCCCATCGATACAATACCTTTTTCTCGATGGGTATCTCGAGTTGAGACACCTCATTTTCTATATTTAGTAATATATTCTTTACATCGGTATCTTCGAGCTGGTTTATATTGTACAAGGGTATGTTAATTGTGTATATCCTGTCGAATTCGCCTATTTTTTCGGAGGCATAAAAATCTATGTGTCTGTACATTTCGCCTTGGCCTATTAATGAGGTTATTGAGAATACTCTTCCTCGGTATGAAGCTTTTTTAATTTTGCATGTATATTCCCCCGATATTCTTGCCACTATACTATAGTAGGGGAGGAAGAGCAACCTACTCCATGTAATATCTGCATCGAAATACATTCCAGGTGGGGCTCCTAAATATTTTTTCAGCCACATTAAAAGAGAATCCAATGCTAGGCTTTTGCTAAGTTTTATCGGTACTGTGTATATGTCATACAGGTTTTTACCGTCCCAATATTGGGTAGTGGTGCATTCTGTACATCTTAGTACATGATTGTTTATTGGTTCCACCCTTCCTCCACAATATTTACATATTGTTATATTTCTTTCTTCACTCATTAGTCATATACCTCCTGGGGTGCAGTAGCCCTATAAATTATATATGCGCCGAGTCCTCCGGCACCTAAACCTAGGATTAGTTGGGTAGGGATTATTGCGTCGGGAGGGGGTTTAATGTTCGTTATCGCGATTACTAGTAGTATTAATATCGTGTATGCTAATGTTGCATATAGTATTCTTTTTGTCTTCTTTATTGGAATTTCACACCTTATTACTTCTCCTATTACGGGATCGAAGACCCCTCGATATCTTTTCTTTTTGAATAGATATGTGAATTCTATTACGGGGTAGTATACAAGATCTAAATTATCTACGTAGAGGTGTGCGTTATAGTCTAGTAGTTCATCGACTTCCTTGAGGGCTCTCTTATAGAGTCTTTCCTCTGCTTCATCATCAATTTTGTTTATTGCCTCTTCTCTCGACAATTCAGGTATTACGATTTCCCATCCATTTTTAACCATGTTCTCTGCGTCGGCATATTTATTTATCTTTAATGAGTTTCGTAAAATCTCGTCTAGAGCATATATATCTTCATTGATCCTGCCTGGGATCGCTATCCATTCATTTACATCCGTGGTTCTGTTTATCGGGATATAATACGTTTCTGTCTTAATCGTGGTGCTTTTATTGGTCTTAATCGTTTTGGTTACTATATGTTTCTTATAACCTTCATAGTTGAATTTTCCTTTTGCTAGTCCCCTCCATATTGGGATTGTAAATTCTGTGTAATTGTGTATTGTAAATCCTTGTCCGACTTTGTCTAGAAGGAATTTCCTTATTCTTGTTAGAGATTCCTCTGTGGTTAATGTCTTGGGGAATCTTAGTATTTGTTTATATTTGTCTGGGATGTGGGTTATAGGGTTTCCACAATATTCACATCTAATTCCAATAATGTCGCTGGGTATTTCTGTCTCTGCGCCACAGTAATTACATTTTAGTTTTATAATCATTACTTTATCACATCGTTAATCTGAGGATTTTTAATATTAATATACAGTAGTGTTGTATTTAATGATTAATAGACAGCTTATGGTGCGGTAAAAAAATGAAGGATGATCGTGAGGAGCTATCGTTATTGGAGCGAGTTTCACTGTTCGTTCCTGGTTTCAAAGGTTATAAGGAGAAGGAGCTGCGTAGGGAATCTGATAGACTGGTTCGAGAAAAGGTTTATGGAAATTTGGATGAGGCTGAACGGGCTTTCAGGGAAGTTCTTACCTATATGCCTAGACCTGTTCCTGACGATATTATGACACTTATTGATATAATTATATACCGTCTGCAGGAGATGAAAGATTCTATACGTTTCGCTGAATCCGGGTATTCCGGCTTCTTTGACATTGAAAAAGTTAGGGAAGATGATTTGGACAAGGTTTTAACGCAGGACTTGAAATTGCTGAGGATTTCTGAGAAGGTTCTTAAGGATGTTAAGGAGTTATCGTCCAAGGGTTTCAATGTACCGGATGCGAGGAACAGGTTGATGATGATTATTGAGGCCCTGAAAGTTATAAGGGAAGCTTTGACCGTGCGTAAGGATATTTTGAAGGGATATGATAAGTTAAAAGGTTGAAAGGGGTGAGTATTAATGCCTATGGTTATTGAGTGGAAAGATCCTGGTGAGAATGAGATTGTATATAGGTATCCTATCGAGGAGATAACTTGGGGAAGTCAGCTAATTGTACATGAGTATGAGGCGGCTGTGTTTTTCAGGGACGGTAAGGCTTACGATGTTTTTACCGCTGGAAGGCATACTATTACTACTTTAAATCTCCCGCTTTTGACACGGGTCTTGTCTAGAATTGCTGGGTTTGATGAGTCTCCTTTTAAGGCGACGGTTATATTTGTCTCTCTTAAGCAATTTGTAGGAAAGTTTGGTGCGAAGACGCAGACTACTGAACTTGCGCCTCTATATGTTAGGGGTGAGTATTGGTTTAAGGTGTCTGACCCAGGTCTATTTGTGAATAAAGTTGTTGGAGGGGCTAATGCTTTTCTGACTAGCCAGGTTAATGAGTATCTTAAGGGATACTTCAATGAGAAGATTATTAGTGAATTGAGTAAGTATTCCCTAGTTAATGTATTTACTAGATTGAGGGAAGTAAGTTTTATGACTAGAAATGCCTTATACGAAGCGTTTAGGGCATTGGGAATAGAGTTGGTTGATGTAAAATTTGATAGTATAGATACCGATCCAGAATGGAGAGATAGGATTTTCTTCCTTAGAGCGGGCGGGGTATCTGGCAGTGAATTGCTGAGGATGGAGACGATTAAGGAGGCATCTGAGTCGTTAGGCAAATCTTCCGGTGCTGGGTTCGGCGCAGGCTTCGTGTTAATGTCGGGATTGACTCAACCCACCGCACTCTATCCACAACCCGCTTTGGTGATTTGTCCGAATTGTAGATCTCAGGTGCCTGCTAACTCGAATTTCTGCCCTGTCTGTGGCTTCAATTTAAGACAGGTTGCTACTCAGCCACCGGCTCTCAGTGCGTCAGTGTGCAATAAGTGTGGTGCCAGTGTTCCACCCGGCTCTAAATTCTGCCCCAATTGCGGTAATAAACTAGCTTAGGTCTAGGCTCTACTTCTTTTTATAAATTTCTTCGTATCCATTCGACTATGTAAGGTTCTGGTAGCGCACCTATAAAGTGGTCAACGGGTTTACCATTTCTAAACATAATAACAGTTGGGATACTCATTATACCGAATCTTGAAGCTGTTATGGGATTTTCATCGACATTTAATTTAGCTAATAAAACTTCTCCGTTGAATTTCTTGACTGCTCTTTCTATCGCCGGACTTAGGATTCTACAAGGGCCACACCAAGGGGCCCAGAAATCCACTATCACGGGCTTTATATTCGATCTCTCAATTACTTTCTCTGCAAAGTTTTGATCATTAACATTGTATACTATCTCCCCTACTTGGGGGTCTGTGTTTGTTTTCATCATATTATGCATTAATTCTCTGAGTTTTTTATTTAGGATTTTCTCTATTTCATCATCCATTTTCTATCCCCCTTTATTCTTTTACTATTGTTTTGACCTATTTATATATTTTGTTTACAATGTATACTGAAAAAACAAATAAAAAAGTAATCTGGGATTATTGTTTTTCAATTTAATTATATTTTCGTGTTATTATACATATCTAGTATGGGTCTCGTGGTGGAGAGTAGGTTGGATAACATGGAGGTTAAGGATGTTGCAATAAAGTTAGTTGATGTTTATAAAATTTATAGAATGGGTGATGGATTGGAATTTAGGGCTTTGAATGGTATATCGCTGGAGATAGGTAGAGGTGAATATGTTGCTATAATGGGGCCATCTGGCCATGGTAAGACTACTTTATTAAATATGATTGGTTTATTGGATAGGCCTACACGGGGTAAGGTATTTATTGATGGAGTTGATACATCTAAATTGGATGATGAGGAGTTATCCCGATTTAGAAATGAGAAGTTGGGGTTTGTTTTTCAGCAATATAATCTAATCAATCGTATGACTGTTCTTGAGAACATAGAATTGCCTCTCGTTATACGGGGGATTCCCCGTAGTGAAAGGGTTCGAATGGTTATTGATGCTTTGGAGAAGATTGGTGGAGATCGGAGTTGGCTTTATAAGAGACCCACGCAGTTATCTGGTGGTCAGCAGCAGAGGGTGGCAATTGCGAGGGCTATAGTCGGAGATCCAGATATTATATTGGCCGATGAACCTACTGGCAATTTGGATACGGCGTCCTCGCGAGTAATTATGGAGACATTCCAACGTCTTAATGAAATGGGCAAAACTATTGTTATGGTTACACATGCACACGATATAGCGAATTGTGCTAATAGGATACTCTTAATAAGGGATGGTGTTATAAAAGGGGAAATTAAGCCAGATAGGTCTAAGTCTATTTTTAATATTGTATAGGTGGGTGGTATGGATGGATAGTAAGAGGGCTTCTATTTTGATTGTGAGCATTTTTCTCTTGTTTTTGGTCGTGGGATTTGTCGATGTCTCCGTTTACGGTGCCCCAAGTTTTACTTTTGTTAATAGTTACTGGGGTTCTGTAGACAATCCATCCAAGGTTTATCCTGGTAGTAAGAATGTTGTTTTAGTTATTGAGTTGGTGAATAATAATCCTTTTAGGTTAGAGTCTGTATATGGTAATTTGTCTCTTCCACCTGGTTTCACTGATGTTAATGGTTATAATTACTCTGTGGCTTCTGGATATGTTGTTAATGGGTCATATATCCGGGGGTATGTAAATAGTGGTGAGATATTTAGGTTAAGATACACTGTAAATGTGGACTCTGGTGTCGGACCGGGTGTCTACATAACCTCGATAAATTTAACATATTCTTACTATAATGCATCAGTTCCTGGTCTGGTGGTGGCATCATACGTTGTTCCTGATGTGAGGTTAGTTGTTTCTGAGTTCCCAGCATTCAGTTTCGATGTTATTGACGCTTTCTGGACGGCTGATGGTGAAGTTGTGAACCCTACCTCTCCTTCGAGGGATATTACTCTACATGTTTACATCAAAAATTTGGGTTCCGAGGCTATATCGAGTCTGGAGGCATCATTAATATTTAATCCTCCATTTTATCCAGGTGAGGTTCGTTCTAGTGTCCAAGGTGTTGATCCGGGTGAAGTCTTTGAGTTGGTGTTCTCGGGCATCGATATTGATGCGAGTTATCCTAGTATGGTGTACTATGAGTTACTGAAGTTGAATTATACGTTTGTAGGTTATGGCGGTGCTAGGAAAGATTATGTCACAGACCTCTCATTTCCTATTCAGATATTCGATGCATACTATCCGAGTCTTCAGTTTGTTTCCTCCGAATGGGTTGGTGTGGATAGAGTTTATCCCGGTTCCCGCGGTGTTGACCTCCGTATAAGCATAGTCAACTTGGGGCGTTTTCAAGTATCTAATCTTATGGTTAAGGCATATTTGCCAAGTTGCATTAGAAGTAGCTTGGGTAAGGGGGTCGTGAATTTAAGCGTGAGCGGTGTTTATGGGTTTGGTGACTTTATACAAATTAACATCGGTTCGTTATATATTTCTGATACTACTGTCCCTGGAGTATATTATATTGAGCTTGAGTTATATGGCGAAGGGGTCGTAGGGTCCTCTAGGATAATGGTTGGCCAGAATCTAACTGCACCAGTCATAGTTAATGGGTTTTCGAGTAGATTTAATGTTGTATCGATTAGGTGGGTGATTGGCACCTCACCCGCTTTTGCTTTGCCGGGATCTAAAAGTATTTCGTTGGCGGTTGATATGCTGTATCTGGGTGATGAACAGATATCTGGTGTTTCACCAAATATTCAGGTTCCCAGTGGATTCGTGATCAAGGGAGTGAGTGTGGATCAGGAAGTTATGTCACCAGGTACGAGGTTCACGGTGATGTTTACGATGGATATAGATCACTCTGTTTCTCCCGGCTTATATAACTTCTCTATAGCTTTAGAATATGTTTTGAATCCGTCTGCCCCTTATGTATTGGAAGAACATGTTTCTAATATTTCTGTTGTTATTTATGATCCTAGGTTATTTTCGAGTGATGTTATGTTGGTTGAGAGCTTTTGGGGAGTTACTCAGCCTATAACTGTGTATCCCATGTCTCAAAACAATCCATTATCAGTTACATTCACTAATAATGGACCGTATCCTGTTGAGGGGGTGTATGTTTCTATTGGATTGCCTCCAGGTTTTTCCAGCAAGTTATATAATGTAAGTGTAGCTGCCAACATCCCAGTGGGAAGTTTCTCTTCGGCTGTGTATTATGTGGATATAGGTGGTGTCGAACCTGGAGACTATCTGTTCAATGTTACTGTGTTCTACTCGGTTTCGATATATGGCTCAGTCGTAAAGGTCAACAAAACTTTCAGTTTTTACGTAGAGGTCAGTGAGGTGCCTTTAACTGGTGGGTATTTAGAGGTTATCGAATATGGATGGCTTAATGATTATAATGTCTACCCAGGGACTGAAACGGCTCAGCTCGAAGTTTCTTTCGTTAATTATGCTCCCTTCCCGATTGATGCCGTCACTATTTATGTGGAGAGTGGATTGGTGTCATTTAGGGATGATGTTAAGGCTGTATTTGTTCAAGGTCCAATAGATACATATAATCTCTTCACAGTTGGTTTGCCGTTGAATATCAGTAGTAACGTGGTCTCAGGTTATTATAACATTAGTTTAATTGTCCAATATTTGTTACTAAGTGGTGGTGATGGACTGGGGGTGACTGAGCGGTTTAATCTATCGGTTTATGTGAGTGAGTTATCTCCTCCTGTATTTGTGAGCTATGTGTGGCAAGGGGAGAGCCCGGGCCCCGGTTCGTCCACCATTCTCAATCTAATATTTGTTAATAATTATTATGAGTCCATGGACGGTCTCTATGTTAATGTACATCTCCCACAAGGCTTTTATTCTCTCTCTAATAATGCGAGTATAGTAGGTGTTACCCCTTATGTATTATCGAGTGTCACCGATCTATCTCGTCTTTTGGCTAATCCTTCTCTCCTTCTTAGTCTTCCACCCACTGACTCAGCTACAGTCTCCAAGGGTGATTATATTATCTTATCGCTTCCTTTACGTATAGGTCCTGATACTGCGATTGGTTCCTACACTTTCTCGGTTGAGTTTAATTTTATTGATGTTTGGGGAGAGGCTCGTAGCGTATATTCTGAGGTAAGTGTCTCTATATTTGGTAAGACCGGGTATGTCGAAGTCGATGAATCTAGGTCTCGGATAGTCTTGGGTGAGCGTATTTCAAATGTTTCATTGGTAATTCGTAATAGCGGTTCAGGTGCACTATATGATGTCTATGTCTCAATATCTAGCATTAATCAATTAGTGGCCTTCTCTTCAGCTGTCAAACATATCGACGTCTTAAATCCTGGTGAAGAAGTGACTCTAAGTTGGCGTGCAAGTGTTAATCCCAGTTCATCAATATATGGTGGGGTTCCAGCCTTGGTTTCAATATTTTATGTAGATCCGATAGGTAATAGGAAAAGCATTAATCAAACCATTATACTGTATATTGAGGGTATTCCAAAATTGAAGTTAATAGATATTAGTATTAGCCCTTCCCCGGCCTATGTAAATAATACGATTTCTGTGTCGGCTACCCTGGTTAATATTGGTGATAGTACTGCTAGGAATGTTGAGGTTGAGTTATATGGTGAGGGATTACTCACTAGAAGAGATAGCTATAGTTTCTTAGGAGATATTGAAGAGGGGTCTCAGATTCCGTTTACAGTATATATAGACACTGGTAATGTGGTTGGAGAGTATACATTATATGTAAAAGTTACCTATTACAACGTCTTTAATGAAGAGATTAGTTTTGAATATCCATTAAAATTGAAGGTTCTGGAAGCGCCTGTTTCCAAGGAAAGTGGTGGAGGAATAATAGATTTTCTATTAGAGGATATATGGAGGCTCTATTCTATCATAATAACTACTATCTTTATTGTTATTGCGGTATTCTTGATGTACCGAACTTACAGGGTTAGCAAAAGACGCCTCGGTGAGATTTAATGTTGTCGCCTCTAGATGTACTTAGATTCGCTGTCAGTATACTTAGGGAGCGGAGGGTGCGCGCAGTCTTAACTATCATAGGTATCGCTATAGGCCCGGCGGCGATGGTTGCAATCATAGGTACGGTTCAAGGGTATTCTAATGTAATTATTGGCCAGCTTTCCTCTTTGGGGGAAAACACAATTGTCGTATTTCCCTCCACAACATATTCGATTAAGCAGTCTGACATATCTTTTTTTAAGGGGCTGAGGGGAGTCTCCTCTGTTACTCCATTTTATACAATAAATGGTGTATATAAAAGAAGTGATGGCAAAGAGATAGAGGTCTCCATATACGCTGTAGATATTAACGAACTATTTAAAATTATATCTAGCCTGGCTGTTAAGGAAGGGGCGATTCCACCTAGTACAGCATACACTACTTGTGTTGTTGGATATAAGATTGCTTATGATGATGAAGGAAATAAGTATGTGGATGTGGGTGGAGTTGTAACAGTTAGAACAGTTGTGGTGGAGGATGATAAGATCAGGACTAAGTTGCTAAATTTTAGGGTGTCGGGTATACTGGAGGAATACGGTAATGCTTTGGTTATGAATCCTGATGCGACTATTTATATACCTCTGGAGGCTGGAAGGACTGTTCTTGGTATTAATAAATACTCTGGTGTTTTGATAACTGTTAAGTCGTCTGAATATATAGGTGAGGTGACAGATGAGATTAATGACAGGTATAAGGAGTTGCTTCAGATAGTTGCTTTTGAGAGAATAGCCCATTCCGTTGGCTCGGTTATTAATACACTCAACTTCCTACTCTTTACCCTATCCATAAGCGCATTTATAGTCGCGATTACTGGTATTATGGCAACCATGTTTACATCTGTTATTGAGCGTACTAGGGAGATAGGTGTTTTGAAGGCTATAGGCTATTCTAGTAAGCATATTCTCATTTTGATACTTGCAGAATCGACTGTGATGAGTATTATTGGTGGCTTTATTGGAATTGGTTTGGGCACGATTGGGGCTTATATACTTGCTTCAAGGTCCTTTAGATTGGGTAATGTAGTTTTGTATGCTTCCCCCGACATTAGTCCATGGTTATTAGGATTTTCTATAGGGATGGCTGTTTTAGTTGGTGTTGTGGGTGGTTTTATCCCAGCTTATAGAGCCTCAAAGATAATGCCTGTGGAGGCTTTAAGATATGAGTAAATCCCGATATATAAGTTAAATATTGTATTTACACTAAATTTATAAAAAGAGTTTACAATGTAATCTATTTTGATATGATACTAGATGATAAAGATAGGGAGATTATTAGGCTGCTGGAGGAGAATTCTCGGTATTCTATTAGGGAGATTGCTGGGAAGGTTGGGCTTAGCCACATGGCGGTATATAAAAGGATTAAGAAGCTTGTTGATATGGGTGTTATAAAGAAGTTCTCTATTATAGTAGATCCAAGTAATCTGGGTTACTCTTGCGCATATTATATAATGGTTCGGGTCAAACCCGGATATGATCCTATTAAGATTGGTGAGAAGATTAAAAGCATGCAAGGGGTCTCCATGGTAAATATCATTGCTAGTGACTATGATATCTTGGTTTTAACTAGGTGTTTATCTAAGAATGAGGCTTATGATGTTTTGTCCAATGTTAGGAAGATGGAGGGGGTGGAGAGGGCTTCTCCTATATATATAATAAAGACGCTTTAACTCTTCTCCTTCCATACTCTGTTTACTGCTCCCACTATTGATAATCCTAAAACTGTTCCTATAATCATCTGCATTATATTGAAGGGGACCTCGGCTATAGCTCCTGGACCATAGATTACCTGTTCATATAGGTAATATCCTAGTACCATCTCGAGACCTCCAGTTACAGTAGAGAGGGTGTATCCTATATATTCGGGCTTGAATATTGATATTCCGATAATCAATATCAGTGTAAGTATCGCTCCCATTGCCCATATTACTTCATTAAGGGTAACGTTTATATTGAGAGGGTTCAATACTCCTAATGTTATTTCTGCTTGGCCCATATAAAAGGTGTTTCCTAGTAGATACATTGTTGTCGCAAGGATTACTCCTATTGCTATACCAACCAATCTGTTGTTCTTTAGTATTCTTGTGAATATTATGGCTAAATACCCTACGATTAGGCCTTCTAACCCCTTGACGATTAATGTTACAGGGGCGTAATAAGTATATCCTAGAGCTATGTCACTGAGAGCAGAGCCTATTCCACCCGCTAGCGCCCCGACTATGGGTCCACCCGTTATAGCTGCTATGTATACTCCAGTTTCACCTATATTGAAGTATCCTTCGGTTTCAGGTATGTATAAGCTGAAGACTACTGTGAATATGAATACGAGGGCGGTCATTATGGCTGTGTAGGATAGTAATATGTTTGGACTACTCTTTATTCTATTTTTTATGTTCATCATTTTTCATCACCCGCCGACCCCAATATAATTAAATTCACGCTCCAAAAAATTATTTAAAATTCGTCTACATACTAATAATTTATTGGCCCCGCTACTCACAGGCCCTTGAGTAGGGCATCTCAGCCCTCTGATGATAGGGTCGCGGTCTAGCGGGGCACAATTAACCAGTACTCATGAGGTGTCTTGAGTGGTTTCTCTAGAGTTTTTGATAAATAAAGCAAAGGGTGAGTTCGAGTCGCTAGTTAATCTTACTAGTGAGTTGGTTAAGATACCTAGCCTCAATCCTCCAGGAGATATGACTGAGATAATGGGCTTTGTCAAGGATTATCTCCGTGGCATTGGTTTGAGTTTCGATGTCATTGAGCCGAAGAGAGGTGTTATTACTGTTTATTGTCATATTGGTGAAGGGACTTCGGACTATGTTCATATGAATGGTCATGTTGATGTAGTTCCTGTGGGGGATGTAAATAAGTGGAAATATGATCCTTTCTCTGGATTGATTAGAGATGGGTATGTCCATGGCAGAGGATCCAGTGATATGAAAGGTGGTGTAGCCGTTGTCTTGAAGACTATAGAGCTTTTCGCTCGGTATTGGGAAGAGATACCCAAAAGGATAGGTGTATCTATTGTTCCGGATGAGGAGACTGGTAGTGATCTAGGTACTAGATATTTGATTGATGAGTTGGGTGTTCATCCTAAATATGTTCTTATCCCCGAACCATCAACTATATACAGGGTTGAGATTGGGGAGAAAGGTATTTATCATTTCAATTTGAGGGTTGAGGGTTATCCGGCTCATGCTAGTCTTTCTCCATATGTTGGAGACAATGCTATTATCAAGCTCTTTAGGGTGATTAATGAGTTCTATGCCTTGACTGAGAGGGTTGTCACTCCACCAGATGATTTGGCTAAAGTTGTGGAGGAGAGTGGTGAGGCTGTCGCTAAGAAATTCGACAACCCTTCTCTAAGAAATCTTTATAGGACATTGTCGTGTAATGTCGGTGTTGTGCGGGGTGGTGATAAAGTTAATGTTGTTGCTCCGTGGGCTGAAGCGGAAATGGATATGAGGATACCGCCTGGTATGACTCTGAGCGAGTTGCAGGGTATGCTCAACCAAATTATATCTAAATATCCAGGTGTTTCTATTACTGGAGGTAAGGGTATAGATCCATCATACACCTCTCCAGAGAGTAAACTAGTTACTTCTATTATTGAGGCCGGTAGGAGTGATTTGGGTCTAGATATAAAGCACCATTTAGTTGCGGGGGCAACCGATGCAAGGTTCTTCAGAACTGTGGGTTCAGAGGCTGTAATATATGGACCTGGCGATCCTACTAAGATCCATAGTTATAATGAGAGTATATCTGTTGAGGATCTGAAGAAGGCTTTTCTAATATATGTCAGTGCGTTATGGAGGGTCATAAGTTAGATGCGGATTGCTGGAAATAGTTATGATTTTTATAAATAAGTGGTGAGTTATAGTTTGAAAGTGTAGCTTTCCCCAGGTTTAAGGACTATTACTTCCGTTGATGTCTCTCCCTCCACTTTCTTCTTGAATTCATAGGGGTCTGCCTCGATTATTGGGAATGTATTGTAATGCATAGGTATCACATATTTAGGCTTGATTAGTTTTGTTGCCATAACGGCCTCATCGATACCCATCGTGAAGTGGCTACCTATCGGGAGTAGGGCTAGTTTTATATCGTAGAGTTCACCAAATAGCGACATATCTTTGAATACCCCTGTGTCTCCTGGGTGATAAACTGTGAATCCTGGGAATCTTATTATGAAACCTGTTGGAGATCCTACATCCGAGCTGTGGGTTGAGTGAACCATCGTTATTGGTATTTCTATCCCTTCTTTTTTAAATGTCCATGTTCCTCCTATGTTCATTCCCACGCCTTCGTTATTGACGCCACATTTTTGGCTTATGTGGTTATATATTTCATAAATTCCCACGTATGTGGCATTCGGTGCTTTTTTGAGTATTTCACAAGCATCTCCCATGTGGTCAAAGTGACCGTGGGTTAGTAATAATAGGTCTATGTCGGTCATCTTGTTGAGCCACTCGTTCTTCAGATCGCCTAGTGGTTGTAAGAAGGGATCGACAACCACTTTGACGGAAGTGTTACCATCGTTGTATTCGAGGATGAATCCAGAGTGTATTATCCATGTTGCTTTTAGGCTAGTCATGACTAACACCACTATAAAATCTACAATAATTTTATTGAGATTATTAATTTAATATTTATTATAAGTAGAGGTTTAAAGTGTAGTGTGGGCTGTAGACAGTATTTTCATTCGTTAGGTTGTATGGAAGTGGGCGTGATGCAAGGGGGAAGGGTTGAGGAGCGATCTGCAGGTGCTGTTCTTTTTTATAATGACAATGGGGTTAGGAAATATCTATTGTTGAAGCATAGACGGGGGCATTGGGATCTTCCTAAGGGAAATATTGAGCCTGGTGAAGACCCTATTGAGACTGCTGAGCGGGAGTTGATCGAGGAGACTGGTATACGTAAGTTTAAATTTTATGATGGTTATAGGGAGGTTATCGAATATTATTATAGGAGGCGTGGAGGCATTTTGGTTCATAAGAGAGTTATATTTTTCCTTGTTGAAGCACTATCCAACGATGTAAAGATATCTTCTGAGCACGTTGATTATAAGTGGGTTGACTACTCGTCGGCATTGGAGCTTGCCACATTTAGGAATACTAAGCGTCTAATAAACAGAGCAGAAAGCTTCTTGAGTAGGGCTAAATAATTTTATTTATTCGATTATTTGTTTTGAAGCTTGTCTATAGGTTGTGAGTATATCTATTATTCAATTTCTAGTATGTAGGGTAATTCATGGCCCGCGGTTCCAATTAGTGTGTTATTTATCAGTATGTATTGGTTGATGTATATGACTATTGGATAATACCCTGGTTTTGTGTAGGGCGGAATTGTAAAGGTTATGTTGAATATTCTCGATGTGTTTGGTTCCAATTTTTGGTAACCCGGCATTTCAATGTCCCCTATGAAGATGGGTAGGTATACGGTCCAACAGTCTCTTATTGTCGAATAAATATATCTGTGATTCTTTATGTAGTAGTCTATGAAGGATTCGTCTGCCCTTACATCTATATATACATATGGGCTATAATTGATTGGATATATAACTATACACTCGATCTCTATCTCTATTGTGACGGTGTCTCCTCTATTTACCTTTATAGCTCTCTCAGCGTATGTGAGTTTACTCGATATTTTATCCATGGAGAATGAGTAGGGGTGTGTTTCATGGTTATTTATGAACCATTTAACATTCTCCTTGAACATATATGCATTCTCCTCTTTCCATGATACGGCGGGGATTAGTACTTTATATGGTGGGTTGATTGCAAGGTCTTTTCTCATAATTATGTAGTATTTTCTGTAGTAGTCTTGGAGACTGCTAGTAAATTGACTTAACTGTTCTAATAATATAGTATACCTATGAATTATAGAACCTGCTGTTAATATTATAACAACGAAAGCTATGGTCTGTATTTTCGGTGTTTTCTTCATCCACTAATTTTTTCCTATTTTTTAGAATTAAATTTTTCGGGGGTCTTTTTATTTCTGCTTGTAAATATGTTTATGAGTATATGTTTGTTCCTAGGATTATGTTTTAAAGTTTTAACGTATATTTATTAATTGTTGCGTTATACTCATATTTTTAAGAATTAACATTGTTATATAAGTGAACGGCGATGGTTCTATTGGATAGGTATGGGCGGCCGGTGAGAGGGGCTAGGATAAGCTTAAACAGCTCAAATCTATGCAATTTCAATTGTGTGTTTTGTCATAAGGAGGGGTTATCTGGTAATGAGAGGTCGTTGATGACCGCTGATGAGATTGGTAGAGTCGTGAGAATACTTCATAAATTTGGTGTTAGGTATGTTAAGTTGACTGGTGGTGAGCCTCTTCTTAGGCATGATATCATAGAGATTTTGGATAATATCAAGTCTGCTGGCATTGAAGAGATCTCTATGACGACTAATGGTACTAGACTGGTTGAATTGGCTGTAGATTTGAAGTCTCATGGTCTTGATAGAGTTAATATAAGTATTCATAGTCTGAAGAGGGGGCGTTATTTACTGATAACCGGTGTGGATAAACGTGATTATACTTTGAAGGCTATTGAGGCCGCCGTGGATGCTGGTCTGAAGCCGGTTAAGCTAAATATGGTCTTGTTGAGGGGGATTAATACCGATGAGGTCGACGAGTTAATTGATTATAGCTATAGTTTAGGGGGTTATCCTAAGACGATAGTTCAGTTTATTGAGTTGTTGAATGTGGATAGTTCTTTTTATCGTGCTTATCACTATGACTTGGGAATTGTTGAGAGTGCCATTAAGGAGAGGGCGGTTAAGGTTAGGTATAGGAAGTTGCATAATCGACCGGTCTATTTCTTGAGTAACGGGGTTGCTGTTGAGTTTGTAAAACCCATGCATAATCATGCTTTTTGTATGGGTAACGATAGGATACGGATTACTTATGATGGTAAGTTTAAACCGTGTTTGATGAGAAGTGATAACTATGTGGATTTCTTGGGTTTGATGAGGAGTGGTGCTAGTGATGCGGAGATTGCAAGGGCATATTTTAAAGCTATTTTAAATAGAGAACCTTATTATAAGGAGCCTGGTAGGGAAGGTGAGGCTGTTCCTGTTAGTGATGTATGCATAATTTAAAAAGTCTCTATTTAGATTCAAATTAATAGTCTATTCTTCGCTGATGCAGAGGTGTGTAGTATTGGGTATAAAGAAGGAGAGAGGTTTTAAGCGGTTGGCTTTATATTCTGAGTCGCTTAAAAAAGTCCTTGAGAATATTAATGCAGTAGGCTTTGAGGTAATTCCGGTCGACTCTTCTATTGGTAGGGTTTTATTCGAGGATATTTATTCTGGGGTAGATGTTCCTCCTTTTGATAGGGCGGCTATGGATGGATTTGCTGTCCGTAGCGTAGATGTGACTGGTGCGTCGGAAACCAACCCCATTAGACTTAGAGTCGTTGGTGAAGCTACCACATCTAAGGAATTCACTGGTTCAGTTGGTGAGTTGGAGGCTGTTCGTATTGATACTGGTGCAAGGATGCCTGAGGGTGCTGATGCCGTAGTTTTACTCGAAGACACCGACTATAGAGAGGGATATGTTGATGTATATAGAAGTGTATCTAAATATTCTAATGTTTCTCTTAGGGGAGAGGATATTAAGAGAGGGCAGCTTATATTTAGGCGTGGGCATTTTCTTCATCCCGTTGATGTAGCCGTTCTGAGGAGTCTTGGTCTAGGGAGTGTAAAGGTATTTAGGAAGGTTAAGGTTTCTTTAGCATCAGTAGGTAGTGAGCTTAAGGATATTGGTGAGGAGTTGAAGCCTGGTGAGATTATTGAGAGTAATCGAATTATGGTGTCTGGAGTTTTATCTAAATGGCCTGTAGAGATAGTTAGGAGCGTGATACTGCCCGATGATCCTGTTTCTATTAGGAATTTTATTGATGTATCTGTTAAGGATAGTGATTTAATTGTTACTACTGGGGGAACTTCTTTGGGTAAGGGAGACATTATCACTGATTATATTTATGAAGTAGGTGAAGTGCTCTTTCATGGTGTAGCGCTCCAACCTTCGAAGCCTGTTCTTTTTGCTCTTGTTAATGGTAAACCGTTTATTGGTCTCCCAGGGTATCCAGTTGCGGCTGCTATATCAACTTACATGTTTGTTGAGCCAGCGATTCTAAAGATGGCGGGAGTTCGTGGATTAAAGGTCCCAAGTATTGTTAGAGGACGTCTCGTTAGGAGGGTTGCATCTAAATTAGGTATGCTTCAAGTAGTTAGGTGTAGTGTTAGGAAAGTTGATAATGAATATTTGGTTGAGCCAGTATATGCATCGGGGGCTGGTGTATTAAGTAGTTTGAGTAGGGCGGATGGTTTCCTTATAATTTCCGAGAATATTGAGGGATATGATGCAGGTTCCATGGTTGATGTGATTATTTATAGGGATGTGATCGGGTATGGGGAAGATCTTTAGGAAGCTTGTTTCTCTGGAGGAGGCTAAGAGACTTTTACTTGATGCTGTAAAGCCTAAGCCACTTGGTGTAGAGCGAGTTCCAATAAAGGCAGCTTATGGTAGAGTATTGGCTAGAGATATTTATGCTGAAGTGGATGTACCTCCTTATGATAGATCCTTAAGGGACGGGTATGCTGTTCGTAGTGTTGATTTATCTGGTGCAAGGGAAGACAATCCTATTAGGTTAAGGGTTATAGGGAGTCTCGAGGCTGGGAGCGATAGGAATATATATATCGGGGTCGGCGAGGCAGTATATGTTGCAACGGGAGCTCCAATACCTGGTGGTGCCGATGCAATAATTATGGAGGAATATACAGTTAGGAAGGGAGATTATGTAGAAGTATATAAACAAGTTTCTCCTGGCGAGTGGATCCAGTATGCTGGTTCGGATATTTCTCTGGGTGATATGGTGTTGCGGAGAGGTACGCTTTTGGGTAGCCGTGAGGTAGGGGTCTTGGCGGCTCTGGGTATTGATTTGGTACCTGTTTTTCGGAGGCCTAAGGTCGCTGTAATAAGTACTGGTGATGAGATTGTTGAGGTTGGCTCCCCACTTTCTCCTGGTAAGATTTATGATGTAAATGCATATACAATTAGTTCTCTTTTGGTTAGGGATGGTGCTTTACCAGAGTATGTGGGTATAGTCGGTGATGATGTTGATGCATTGAGAGAAAAAATACTCTATGCTCTAAGAAATTATGATATGGTCGTAACTAGCGGTTCTACCAGTGTAGGTTTGAGGGATAATTTATATGGGGTTCTTGGATCTATTGGGTCTACTGAATTTATATTTCATGGTATCGAGATTAGTCCTGGGCGTCCTACATTAGCTGCTATTATTGATGGAAAGCTTTTCATTGGTTTGCCTGGGTTCCCCGTCAGTTGTTTAATGATTTATCATATTCTGTTTTCTGAATTGGTAAGGCGTTTCTCGGGTCTTCCCCCTATCGAGGTGGTGAAGGAGGAGGCGTTGGCTGATAGGCTTGTTAGGGGGCGTTTGGGGGTTAAGAGATTAGAGCCCGTTTTTTTAAGGAGGTTGGGTGACAAATTATATTTCTATCCAGTCTTTGCTTCTAGTGGTGCTATTGGTACGTTAGCGCTAGCTGATGGATATGTAGAGATTGGTGAGAGGGAGACTTATATAGATGTTGGGGAGAGACGGATTGTGTATCTATTTGAGGAATATATTGAGCCGTCTGATTTGGTGATTGTTTCGAGCCATAGTATTGCTTTGGATAACCTCATACATGCGTATTTAAACTATGTGGGTAATCTGCGTGCCAAGATCATTTATAGTGGGTCTTTTGGGGGGCTTAAGGCGATTGAGGATGGATATAATGATTTGGCTGGGCTTCATATATTGGATGCAGAGTCAGGTGAATATAATATTCCCATTATTAGGAAAAGGGGTCTAAGGAATGTGGTTCTTTATCGTGGTTTCCAGAGGGAGTTTGGAATAGTTGTTAAAAAAGGTAATCCTTTGGGAATCAGTGGATTAGAGGATCTCTTTAGGAATGATATTAGATTTATAAATAGGGCTCAAGGCAGCGGCACTAGGACATTTGTGGATATATGGCTACGTAAATATTCAGAAGAACGTGGGATACCCTTTGAGGAACTTATTGAGGGCATTAAGGGGTATTTCACTCAGGCTAAGACCCACTCCTCTGTGGTTTATCATGTGGAGAGTGGGAAGGCTGATATGGGTATCGCGTCAAGAGCCTCGGTTGAAGGCCATGAGGTTGATTTTATATCCCTAGGCTGGGAGTATTTTGATTTCCTAGTCAATAAGGATCATCTGGAGAGGTCGTCGCATCTGCGTAGATTTGTGGATTTCTTGGAGAGTGAGGAGGCGTTAGACCTCTTGTCTTCGATGGAAGGAGTTAGGATTCCGGATAATTACATGGAGAAATTGGTCGATGTTTAATTGTTTCAGGGATTGAGGTCTGGATCTATCTTCATCAAGTCTATTAATTCCTTTATCTTATTCAGTCTTATCGGTTTGTCTGATAGGACGATGTATGTCCATATTCCCCCAAATGATGGTACATACATTCCATATATCCTATAGTGTTTAAATAGAGTCTTATTTTCATCTATGAATCTCAGAATTATATCCTTATCTATTGGGTAGAGGCCAAGGAAGTATAATATTCTGGCGTCTTCGTCCGTGATTTCTTTGAGTTTCTTTATGAATTCGCTTTTATAGAATCTATTTACTTGATATTCTTCTTCCCTGACGTCTGTTAAATCTACTAATATATAATCATATTTCTCTTTCTGGTTTTCAACAAATTCCCATGCATCGGTGTTTATTAAATTTACATTCTTCTTTTTGAATACGTTATTCGGTACTTCAGGTATATACTTTAGTATGGCTTCTGTAACCTTAGGGTCTATATCAACTATGGTTACCTTAATATTTTTTCCTAGTTTTGTCGCCTCTCGTGCAGCGCCCCCATCTCCACCACCTAAGATCAGGATGTTTCTGTATTTCTTTTTGTATGCAGGCTTGACCAATGCTTCGTGATATAGTTTTTCGTCGAATTCGGTTAGTTGTATTATTCCGTCCAATACCAGCGTTCTTCCGAAGGGAGTTTTAACTATCCATATGTCCTGATACTCAGATTTTTCTCTATATATTTCTTCTAGGACTGGTGTATAAACATAACTGGTTCCGTAGGGGCCTTTAACGAACTTTTCCTTGATGTAGATTTCATTCATTAATCTTCGCCTCCTCTGGAACGAATATATATCCTCTAGACTTGATGCTCTTCCTTAGTCTCTTGGGTTTGAGGCCTTTAACAATTATTTTTGCTGCTCTTATGGCCTTTTCCCATCTATCGCATGCATATATATCGATGGTGGCGTGTTCGTATTCGGGCCATGTATGGATAGATATGTGGCTAGCCTCTAGGAGGGTTACTGCTGTAAAGCCTTGGGGCTGAAACTTGTGATACAGGGTTCCGAAGGATTTTAGACCGCTTTCAGAAACAGCTCTGGAGATTAGCTTGTTGAGGAATATAGGACTATCTAGTTTTTTCGGGTCTACTCCATACAAATCCAACATTATGTGAATACCTTTTTTCCTCCTCATTTTTCCTCATACTTTCAGCGGGCTTATTAATGGACACCCGCCCCCCAAATTAATCTACTCAATATTTA
This sequence comes from Nitrososphaeria archaeon, assembly GCA_027047855.1. Lineage (GTDB taxonomy): Archaea > Thermoproteota > Nitrososphaeria > Geothermarchaeales > JDFR-13 > WAMZ01. The sequence continues at coordinate 1,297 of JALTTZ010000085.1, read as the reverse complement.
TGAAATAGCATTATAAATAAATGTTTATACTGTTAAGGGTGTGCTGGTAAATGAGAATTGATTTTAAGAAAGTAGGGTCACTGATTGTCTTGAGTCTGTTCATAATTTCCATCGTTATTGTTATTATTCCTCAAGTTTATGAGTCCTTGAGGATTGGGAGTATCTCTTTGGGGGATATAGAAGTTATAGATATAGATAGTGGGGACAATTATAAAATCAAGAATTTTAGGTCCAATAAAATGTTGTTTATTGTATATGATGGTGCTGTTGGTGAAGAGGTAGATAAAATCGCTGAGTTACTGGGTAATTTGGGTGTGTATATTGAGAGTAAGGGGTATAGGGTTATTGTCGTAGTTTCTGGTGATTCATTAAATAATTTTAGGAACTACTTAGCAGCTAATTATCCACTAGTGTTGAATAAATATAAATGGTTGTATGATCCTCAGGGCTTGGTATCCATTAAGTTGGGATCCGTCTCTAGTAATGCTAGGATATTTATCGTGTATTCGGATTGGAGTTTTAAATATGTGGGGGATACAAAGACACCAAATGTCCTAATTATGGAGAAATTGTCTCGTTAGTTTCCTCCCTTTAATTTGTTTATTTCCATATCAATCTCATTAAGTATTTTGCTTATTGCTTTCTTTCTTGCTAATATTTTCCTCTTTCTTAGTTCTTTGTAGGCTGGCCTCCCCCAAACAACTAGGTTTTTGTCATATTTCTCGGGTATTTTGTGTCCCTCTACGATTAGCTCTGGGTAAAGGATGTAAAAGTTCCTTGTTTTTGATTTTGGGCTCAAGATCCGTGCTATTACTAACATACCGGGTTTTAGTTCCTTTGTTAGTGGTGCTTTTTTATGGAATATGCCTATTACACCCTCATTATCATATGTAATTACATCACCCACATGTTTCTTCTTAGATTTTTTTGTGTATACTAAGACGTAGCGGGGCATGGTACCGAAATAAGGTTTAATTCGGGTGATATAAATAGTTTTCATGGATTGTTGATTAGATTTTCTTTATCTTTATTAGGTACGCTTTCAAGTAGTCCAGTTCTATATTAGGCTTTCTTATGGCGTGGTCTGGTGACGCTTTTCGTATACCTCCCAATATCCAAAATTCCATTCCGACCTCATCTAAAGCATTAGTTATTATATTATCAAGGAGTATTTCCGGGGTTATGTGGTAACTACAGCTGGATATAAATAGTGTGCTGCACTTAATGCTTGTAATAATGCTCTTTATTATATTTTTATACTTGTTTACTCCTGATCTTACGTTCTTTTTCGTGGGTG
>JALTTZ010000084.1 GCA_027047855.1 Nitrososphaeria archaeon | reverse complement strand
TAAAACACATTCCCCCCAAAGCAACCATAAAAAACCTATACCTAGATAATACATCATATTTAAGCTCCGAAACAATCGGAATACAAATAAAAATAACCCCCACAACATCAACTGAAATATATTTAGAATTCACAACCCCCAACAAAAACAATAACATCCACATCCAAATAACAGACCCCAAAAACTTCAACACCATATTCAAAAACTAAAAAACCACAACCCAAATACATACAGAAAAAACCTAATACAAATATCCAAGAAAGGTTCACCAGACCACAAACTAATAACCATAACACAAAAAATCCTAAACCAAATACAAGAAACAAACAACCACTAAACATACCTAAACAAACACCAATTTTTAAAAAGCACAGGCGCCTAATAATTAAATAATAATTTTAATGGGGCCGCCGCAGGGATTTGAACCCTGGACCTCCTGGTTTCTGCTTTTTGTGTTTTTTAAAATCCACAGCCAGGCGCTCTGCCAGCTGAGCTACGGCGGCCGTGTTCATTAATTGTTATTCTTTTCTTGTTTATTAATTTTTTGGTTTGTGGTTTATTGTTTTATGTATATTTGCCAGATGTTTGTTGGTCCTTCTTTGATTTCTGCTTTTATGTTTTCTTTGGTTAGTATGTTGGTTAGTTTTTCTTTTGTGGTTCCGTGGGTAATTATTTTTGTCTCCTTCTACGTTGAAGGTTATTTTGTTTTTATTAGTGTGTTGGTTGTTTGTTTTGTTTTTGGTGTGTATTTTGAGGGGTAGGTTGTTTGTTGGGGTGTTTTTTGGGGCCGCTGTCTTGGTTGTTGGGTTGTTGGTATATTTTTCTGTGGGTGGGTTTGATGTTTCTAGTGGTGTTTTGGGTGAGCCTCCGAGTGTTTTAGGGGGGTATAGTTTGTTGGATTATCGTATTGGTGGTGAGGCTGTAGAGGATTTGGGGGGTGTTCATTCATTCTTACCGGGTGAACCCGCTTTAATCGATGCCTTAGTCGCTATTTATGTTAGGGGAAGTGATATTATTCATATCTGGGTTGCTGTGTTTGGTTCGTCTGATGATGCTGCCGCGTTAGCTGGGAAGATGTACACGAAGATTAGTGAAGGGGAGAGCCCATATACTCCGCCTGAGGAGTTTGAGGTGGATGGTGTCACGGTTTATTTTGGCAGTGGATCCTCGATGAATTACTATTTCTTCCATTATGGGAATGCGGTTGTTTGGATATCTACAACTGATCCTGAGACGGTAGAGACCCGCGTGATTAGAGAACTGTTTGATTATCTTGCTTGATATATAATTATTAATGAGGTTTTTATAGTTCGGTTATTTCGCCGAATTTCTCGGATAATTTATATCCCTCCATGGTTGGAATAAGTTTCGAAACTACTTTTCTGAATGGTTTGTAGAATGCTTTCCATTGAGGGGAGTTCAGTAGTTGTCTGTTGATTATAAAGTCGAAATTCTCCCACAGTATTGGTTTGAACTCCAGGCCGGTTCCCCGCGTATCTATTCTTAGGCCAAGCGTCACATCTGCAGTCCCCTCAAGAATTTTATCTACGGCTTCTCTATGGGTTTCAACCTCATCATGATACCCCTCAATTTCATCTATAATTTTAATGTATGGCGACCCCACGGCTCTTGCATACTCTTTTATTAGGTGATCTATAAGTAAACGTATGCCTGATCCTCTACATCTATTCACAATTCGATACCTATTTTTGATTATGTCTTCTATGGACTCTATATTGAGCCCTTTTCTAAATATGAAGCCAACCTCCCGGTAGTAACCGTGGAGAAGGTAGGCGCTCCCCTCTAACCCGAGTCTCTTGACATAAGGGATGTTGTATTCATTCGTCTCTATGTCCAAGAGATGTATGGGAGCTATGTCTGAATCACCCATTAATAGCGATAGCAGGCCCCTCATCGATCCTATTCGCGAATAGAGTAGACCTATTTTATGTTCCCTTCTTAATATACCGACGATGTTATTTAGTAGGGGGTCATCACTGCCAGCTATATGTATTTCGACACTGTATAATTGGGGTATGCTCCCGGGCATTTCCTTTATATGCTGCTTCACATATTTAACAAGAGTTAGTCCTGTTTTAGTCAACTCGAGATTCCTTCCGCGTCCCCCACGCCGAACCATTATTATATCCGTCTTTAGAGCCCGCTCAACCTTAGCTATGTATTCCCACACTCTCGAATATGCTATACCAAGGAGGCGTGAAGCCTCCAATAAACTATTTACATCATTGAGTATGGCTAACACCCTTATGCCACGTTCATCCAGCACCTTCCTACCATCAATATATAGGGCGTACTCCTTCCGAATCTCTGTACGACCAAGAACACCAGTCATATCGAGACGCCAATAAATATGAATAGCTGGCTCACTTTATTAGTAACTTGCGTTATTCATTATCCGATAACGGATAATATTTATAACCAATCAAGGGGTATAAAGAATTTGATGTGGTATGGATAGGAGAGCCTTTGTTCTAGTTGCACTTTTAGTTTTAGCCTGCGTTTTAGGGTTAGTGGCATACAATTATCTACTAACGCAAAAGACTGTTCTGAGAGTATCTACCACAACCAGTTTATATGCGACTGGCCTTCTGGAGAGGTTGGCAGACGAGTTTAGGAAGACTCATCCAGATGTAGTTATTCAGTTTATTCCTGTTGGGAGTGGAGAGGCCCTTAGGAAAGCCAGCATGGGGGATGCCGACCTAGTCCTTGTTCATGCACCTAATCTAGAACAGAAATATATCAATGATGGTCTTTTAATCGAGGGCGGCATATTCGCATATAACTACTTTGTTATAGTTGGACCGCTGAGCGATCCGGCTAATATAAAAGGTTTGGATAATGCCACCGAAGCATTCAGAAAGATATTTGAGGCGGGAGAAAAGGGTGAAGCACTCTTCGTTAGTAGGGGGGACAACAGCGGTACCCACAACAGAGAGCTGTTTATATGGAGGAAAACAGGCCTTAACCCTAGGGGGGAATGGTACATCGAGTCCGGCTCGGGAATGGCTCAGACCCTACAAATCGCTAACGAGAAAGAGGCATATACACTCAGCGACATAGGAACATACCTGAAACTGAAAAAGACTGGGGTAATTAACAATCTAGAGATTCTGGTTTCGGGGGATCCGGACCTAATAAACATATATAGTGTATACATAGTAAACCCAAAGAAGATAAACGGGATAAAATACGATTTAGCCAAGGAATTTAGAGAGTTCCTACTAGGGACTGAGGGACAGAAAATTATTGGAGAATATGGAGTGGAAGATTATGGAGCCAATCTATTCTATCCAGTTGATCCAAGCAAACTTAATGAATTAAAGTCTATATGGAGGTACTTCGCATCTTCTTAAGTTAAGGGGGCAGAGATTGATAGACATCAATGCTTTAATAGAAATAACGGCAAGGTCATTAGCAATATCGGGATTAGCGACCCTATTTGCATCATTATGGAGTATCCCTATAGCAATACTGCTTTCCATAGGCCAGAGGAGATGGGCCAGGCTACTGATAGCAATATTCAATTCATTGGTGGGAGTCCCAACCGTCATAATAGGATTACTATTATATTTACTGTTATCTAGATCCGGTCCACTAGGTATACTCTCACTCCTATACACGCCATATGCAATCGTCGTCGGTCAAGCACTCTTAATAACACCACTAATGATATCATTTGGGGTCGAGGTAATTGGGGTTAGGGCCAAAAACTTAATAGAAATGTCATTAACCTTTGGAGCCTCCACCACCCAACTACTACTAACGATCATAGAGGAGGCGTCTACAAGGATAATGGCTGTATCGATTCTGGGATTCCAGAGAGCAGTGGGAGAGCTGGGAGTAGCATTAATGTTGGGAGGAAACATCAGAGGATTCACCAGAGTATTCACGACCGCCATCGCCCTCGAAATACAGAAAGGCGAATTCGAACTCGCTATATATCTAGGCATCATATTGATACTGGTTGACTTCATAGTCATAATGATACTAAGAATACTGGGGTGGAGAAAATGATAGAAACCATTAACCTTACCTTCTCTTATAATAGGGAACCTATACTCAAAGACCTAAACATAAAGATAATGAAGGGAATAACCCTATTTCGAGGCCCTAATGGAAGCGGAAAGACAACATTAGCAAAAATCATAAGCGGTCTCCTACCACCAAAGAGAGGCAAAGTGTATATAGACCAAGTAGACATTTATAATGATGGGGAAAAAGCTAGAAGAAAGTTGCTGGAAGTCGTCTACGTCCATGATAACCCCGTTATCCTCAAGGGAAGCGTATATAAAAACCTAATCTATGGCATGAGAATCAGGGGAATCGATAATAAAGAGAAACTGCATACATTAATCGAATACTTTGGATTACATAGCCTAGTTGACAGAAAGTCATATGAATTGTCTGCAGGTGAGAAGCAGATAGTGTCGCTTATAAGGGCGTTATCAGTAGACCCCAGATACTTGATTCTCGATGAGCCCCTCCAATATCTTGATGACGAGAGAAGAGCTAAGGTAATTAAATACCTAGTTAAGTTAAAGAAGAAGGGGATAACCATAGTAATAGCCACCCATGAACAGGAACTCACTAAATACGCAGATACAATATACATAATTAAATATGGAAATGTGGACCTGAAGAAGGCTCGAGGAACCTAGTTCTCTAATTCAGTTATAGATATTTGAATTATAATGGGTTTCATAGATTCTAGGTGGGCCACACCCCTCCACTCAAAAACACCCTCCTCGAAGCTCTTGCGGCTCGTATCGATTAGGAGAGACCCGCTTATCACCAATCTCACCCCAGTCAGGGTATTAGGGTAGACGGGAACCGCAGATATGAGTATACTCTCACCAGGTTCCAAAGTAAACGCATCACCCAGTATTAGAGACCGGGGAATCAACGCCTCACCCCCGTCTTCAAATGTAAGGATTAAACTAGAAACTTGAAACTCTAATCGCCCATAAGACAAGTTAATCGGGTTATAATCTACATAAATGAGGATCACCGTGGGCGATGGTATGGAGCCTCTCTCTTCAGGCAACGAATACATGCTCTCAGTCAAGGGACTATGTAGCTCTTTATCCGATGCCCCGTAGCTAAGGGTTTTGCTGGGCGCCAAATTAGTATATAATTGAGAGGAAAATAGAAGTATAGATAAAGCTATAACCACACCCAATCCCACACTAAGAAAAACTTGTTTAGACATCATATCCAGATCCTCCAATACAATATTCAAACCATACACATATAATTCTAAGGGTTTGAACACCAGGCATCATATCCTAATCCTCCTCCATCCGTGAACACTCTCCACAACACCGAATATAGATGCAATTAATGATGACAAGGTAGTTATATACCAATAAAACTCATGGGGACGGGGAAACAACAAGCTATAGAATAAAATGGTGATAAAAAAAGCGGTGTAAAAAGCAAATTTTGGCACGATACTACTGCCCAGTATTATATAGTCCCTAAGAAAATCTATCTTAACATTTTTAACTAAATAGTATTCACCATATTTCTTAACCAACAAACCTTTCCTAACCAACTTATCCAAGTGATAGTAAGCGTGGCTCGGAGTCTTCATATTTAAGGCCCGCATCAACTCACGGACCCCCACATAGTCCTTTCCAGACTTCAATATATACAAATAAACCTTCAGGGTTGTTCCAGTTAACTCTGAATCCTCCATATCAAATAATGAAAATGTATACAGTATTCATATATGTTGAACAATAAGAGATGTAGGTGTTCAAAAGGTTAGAGTAATATCAAAACCAAAGCTATAATTGATATTCGGTGAAAGAATGACTAAACAAACACCAATAATCTTCTTGGTAGTAGCACTATTTGCAGCGGGCCTAGTTGCAAGCGCATATTTCCTAGATATATTCAACACACCAACTCCATCTGTAAATATAACCTTGGACAAGTTCGACAATGAACTAGATCTACAGCGCTATATTGTATCGAGCCTAATCAGCGGAGAGAAATACACAGATTATATGTTACCCCTCTTAGGTGGATTTGCACCAACATTGGAATACCACGGCAGTTCACAGATGACAGCGGAGGCTAGAGGGGGAATCGACTATAGTTTCACCAATGTTCAGGTGGAGGGCATCGACGAAGCCGACTATGTAAAAACCGATGGTGAATACATATATTTCAAGAATGAGAGTAAGATTCTTATTGCCAAAGCATATCCACCCGACGAATTGAAAATTGTTTCTGAAATCACCTTAGAAAACACATCCATCTCTGGAATATACATATACAACGATAAATTAATCGTCCTAACCAGCACAGGAGGGTATTTCTATATACTTGAGTCACGTCCAGATGTTGTGGCTGACCAAGTAAGATCGGCTATATACCCGCCACCCAAGCCGAGACCACCAACCTCAAATGTATATGTATATGATGTAAGTGACAAGGATAGCCCGGAGCTAATCCACAACCTCACATTCCCAGGCACCCTATTCCAATCAAGATTAACAGATGGAAAACTCTACCTGATTATAAATCAGTATGTTTATGGAGAGAATAGAACGGTCTTACTCCCCAGTTATGTAAACGATGGAACAAATATAACTATCCCGGCCGAGGCAATATATTACCTAGATGGGTTACATGAATATGGGTACGAATATGCGATCATATTCTCGGTCGATATAGACAGTTGGATACACTCGGTTACGACTATCCTAAGCGGCTCCACCAGCACAATATACATGTCATACAACAATATTTATTTAGCACAGCCAGTCATAACAACCGAGCTACTAACCAGCGAAGGCAGCAGAAGACTGCAGAAAACCGCTATAATTAAGATAAAGGTGGATGGACTTGAGGTCAAACCAAGTGCACTAGTGGTTGTCGACGGCATAGTTAATGAACAGTTCCAGATGGATGAATATAATGGTTATCTTAGGGTCTCCACCCATGTATGGGAATTCATCAGAAAAGAGAAGGTTGTCACATCCAAGACATACACAAATATTTATATACTAAATGAAAAACTCGAGGTTGTCGGTTCCTTGACAGGCGTAGGTGAGTCGGAGCAGCTGTATGCAACCAGATTCATGGGAGACTACGCATATCTAGTAACATTCAGAAGAATAGATCCCCTCTTCGTAATTGACCTTTCAAACCCAATCAAGCCTAAAGTTGTTGGGGAACTAAAGATACCTGGATTCAGCGATATGCTTCAACCCATCGGGGACGGACTGCTTATAGGCATAGGATTCATAAACGAAGACGGAGCAAACAAACTCAAGATAAGTTTGTTTAATATATCGGACCCCACAAACCCAACAGAAATAAGTAACCTAACTATAGGAGAGAAGTGGGCTACAAGTGAAGCAGCATATAACCACAAAGCAATATTAGTTATATCCAAGAAAGGAATATTCGGGATACCTGTTTCAACATATGAATGGATAACAGCCGTCGTAAATAAATCTAACAACAACATAACTATAACCTACCAACAGCCAGTATACAAATACATACTCTTCAACACAAGCGAAGGGCGATTACAAGTCATCAAAGAGATAACTATAAATACATCAATAACAGACGGGTACGACAAACCATTATTCATATGGCTAGAATATGTAAGGGGAATATACATAGAGAACAATATTTACATAGTCTCACCCCGAGGAATAATCCTAGAAGAACTGACGAAATAAACCAACAACACCCCCACGCCTCTATTTATTAATTTAGTAGGGTATACGTAACCCCATTTACCAACTAGATATACCTATTTTTGAAGCCCCGGGCGGGACTTGAACCCGCGACCTCCGCCTGACTGGAGGTGTTTACCAGGGCGGCGCTCTACCCACTGAGCTACCGGGGCACTATTCAAAAATTATAATTTATTGAATAGACATAACCAATTTATATATTTGTTTATTCTCAATGTGGCTGATAAAGTATGATTCGGGATGTGGTTATTCCGGCCGCGGGATATGGAACCCGTGTAGCTCCTGCAAGTAGAGCTGTTCCAAAGGAATTGTTTCCCACTCCTATTGTTGCATGGGATGGGAAGACCTATCTTATTCCGGCCCTCCAGATCATTTTGGAGAATTTGTTTGAAGCGGGGTTCAGACGCTTCCATATCGTGGTTAATAAGTATAAGGAGGGGGTTATTAGGGGGTTTTTGGAGCCTGATTATAGCTATTTGAAGACCCTATATAGATCTGGCAAAAATGTAGAAGCCAACCTCCTCAATGAGTTTTACCGGATCCTAGAGAACATAGAAGTTATCTATGTAATGCAGGAGGAAGCCCTTGGAGTGGGAGATGCAGTATACAGATGCAAAGAACTGATTGATAGAGATTTTATGATACATATGGGGGATGACTTTATTGTTGGGTCGAGGAACCAATACAAACTTCTAGTAGAAAGCTACGAAAGACTTAATGCCGACGCACTAGTTATGGTTAAGAAGGTGGATGACCCTCGCCAATACGGTATAGTGGAAGGAATAGATAAAGGAGGTTACATTGAAGTAAAGGAGATAATTGAGAAGCCCAAGACATCAGTTCCAAAATATGCGATACTAGGCATATACTGCATAAAACCAATAATATTCAATATAATGGAAGAGTTAAATAGACGTGGACCGTGGGAGTTGACGGACGCGGTGCAAGCGATGATAAATGAAGGTTATAAAGTATATGCATTTAAGGCAGATGAGGAGGGGCGCCGAGTCGATATAGGCAGAGTCGAAACATACCTCGAGTTAATGGGAACCCCCATACATAAGTATCCTATTTAAACATCATATAACTTTACAGATTAGATTCCTAATGAAGAGAGATGGCGCCGGGAGTGGGATTCGAACCCACGCGGGCCCAACGACCCACGGGCTAACCGGCAAATCTCCAGGCCCGCCCCTTAACCACTCGGGCATCCCGGCACATACCAAATATCCAGATATAATATCGAGATAAATTAATTTAAGATTTACTTATGTTTGACTGCCGTTCTTACTCTACACAGCATCTAAGCAGCTTTACTAGTCTTCCACATAGGTGGATACAACCCCTTCTCCATGACAACCCTCTCAGTCGTCGCAACTACACCCTTCTCCATAGTAGATAATTCACTTGCATCATACTGGGATATCGCGAAGGCAACCAACTCACCTTTCTTGGTTACTATACCCACCCTACCCAACCGTTTAACATCCTCGGTATATGCAATTACTCCGGGGGCCTTCAGCTGGGCCCCGTAGATAATTGAGGCAACAGCGGAATCTTTAATAACTATAATGGGATACATCTTCAAAACATACTCCAATGGAACAATTGTTTTCCTCATCAATGTAAAGTCACCCGTCTCACGCCACAAATATACAGCTGAAGCCAAGTCATATAGTGAAACCAGATACGCTTTCTCTGAGAAAGGCCCCGCCCTAGTTCTCCTCAACTCAGTCATATGTGCCCCTATACCCAACACGAGACCAATATCATGAACATATTTTCTAACGTAGAACCCAGACTCACACTCAACTCTAAATAACACGTCTCTATCCTCTATATCAAGCACCTCCGAGGAGTATATGGTTCTCGTTCTAATACGCCTCCTAACCGAGCTTCTGACGGGTGGTTTCTGATATATCCTGCCCTTAAATAGATTAAAGACCCTCATAAACTCATCCCTATCCACGTCACCGTGGAGATGCATGACACCAACATACTCCTTCGCCGACCCCACGATATACCTCATAACGAGTGTAGACCTCTCAATCCCCACAGGCAAGACACCAGTAACCATCGGATCTAGGGTGCCTCCATGCCCCGTCTTAGAAACCCCAAGTATCCTTTTAACCCAAGTAGTCACTTGATGACTAGTCGGGCCCGGCGGCTTATCTAAATTAACTATTCCATATCTAATATAAAGCTCTTCCGGCCTATCCCAAGGCTCAAAACCAAATCCTAGATCCTCCTCTTCACCAACAACATATAAATTTTTACCATCTATGAGCCACTGTAAACTCCTTATGAAGTTACTCATTCCCAACCGACTCCAAATACCCGTCGACGATCGAATATATAATCGAGGCGACGGCATCTATTGTATAAGGATGAGTAGATATAACGAAATCATAGATAGATAAGTCATTCAAATCTATATCATAATATTTTTTGAATCTACGCATCTCCGAGGTTTCCCTAGCAATCGTCTCTTGATAAACCTCCCTATAGCTTCGGTTCTCCCTATCAGCTATCCTCTGTATTCTAATCTCCAAGGGTGCTTGAAACCATATCTTAATATGGGCAATATCTTTCAGCATCCAGCCCGATAACAAGGCATCAGCCACTACACCACCCCGTAAAGCAATCTTCTTCAACCTATTATCAATAGCGTAATCTATATCCGGCTTAGTCTCAGCCAACTTCGACAACTCTTCCAATGAGAGCCCCAAATCTTTAGCTAAATTCCTAAAAATCATGCCGCTAGAAATATACTTGAGACCATAACGCAAAGCCAACTTCTTACCTATGGTAGTTTTACCCGTACCATGGAAACCCGAAAGAGCTATAACAATCTGGGTCTTATCGATCATAACCAGCTACCCCCCATAACCCATATATTTAAATCAATTGACTAAAGACATAGATTAACTTAATTATTAAGAAAGTAAAAACAGTTTATTCAACAATTTATATTATATAATTTTAAATTGGCAAACCATCTACAACCGGCCTACAACTCTGGAATTAATAGCTTCCTAAGTATGATGCCCAGCCATATCGATGCTATTATATACCACCCGAAAAAGTCTAGAGCGACACCATAAAATGGAATCGGCACTGGTGACAAAACGAATTTGCCCATCGAACCATATAGCTGCTGGAGAAACCACCAGAGAACCCAGAAAAGAGCAAAAGTAATAGCCAAGGGTTTGAAGGTACTCATACTCAACTGCATTTCCATTTTCTTCATGCTTTCAAGCTTCTTCTCAAGCTTCTTAATCTGTTTCTCATCTTTGCTTCGAAGCGCCTTCATATACTCCTTCCTAACGCTATCAACGAACCGTTTCTTCTCAAGATACTCGGGGGTATACACCCAGTATTTATTGAGCAATGTAGATATTAGATTCATAATAAGGGCGAAAGCAGTTATTATGAACATAGCAGTTATAGGGTCATGAATGTCCAATGTCCCTCACCATTCTAGACAAAATTTCATAAAGCATCTTTGCAGCGGCCTCCGCCTCACCCTCATGATTAGGGATGTATGCCACTGGGCAGCTAGTATATATAGATAGTGTTGCGGCCAACATCCTATTATACTCAATATCCTTTCTTAATGATTCTTCATCCGCCATATCCCTATATCGCGTCTTATCACTCATACGCCTCTTGAGTATCTCGGTGGGAGAAGCCTCCACAACAATTATCTGTGCAATATCGAGAAACTGCAGATTATTTATCGATAAGCCAGGCCATTTACCCCGAGGTGTAGAAATAAAGAGATGAGTATCAACCAACAGCACATCATAATTGCGCGATAATTTAGATATTTTCTTTGCTGCTTGCCTCTGCAACTCAAGTTGCTGAGAGACCTTCAGCTTCCTCATCTCATCTCGATGGGAAACGAGGCCCATCTCCTTGGCAGCCTCAAGCATAACGGTTCCATAGTTAACAAGCCCTACTTTAATACCTTCATTCCGCAGCATATCCATAGCGAGATCAACAACCGTAGTCTTGCCCACACCGGGCAATCCAGACACTATAACTACAGCCCCCATACCAACTACACCTTAATCAATCTATGGAGAGCAGGATACATCTCCTCGATCTGCTCCTGCATCAACAGCTGGTAATACTGCATAAGTATATCAACCATTAGCAATATACCCATACCACCACCAAAAACACCAAGAATCTGCGAAACACCAGCTATGATACCTACAAAGAAGCCGCCTATAACCGTCACCACAGGAATATACTTATTTAATATAATACTTACCGAATAAGCACGCCTCCTAAAACCAGGAATCTGCATACCAGCATCGATAAGTTGTTGGGAAACCTTCTCTGGCGACAGGCCGCCAACCTCAACCCAAACGACCGCAAAGATAATACCCATGATAATCATCATTATTATAAAAGTAGTAGCCCTAATCGGATCAGCTATAGCATCAAAATAACTTTGGGGAGGCATCAAGTAATACATCAACCCGCCAGTAACAGTATTATTTTCCATCCGGATAATCAAGTTGAAGAAGGGATCCGAATTATTTGGGTTGAAGGTCGACCAGAGAATCTGGGAGAGCATCTGAAGATCAGTTAACAATGTAAAGGCAAGTATAATCGGTATATTAGAGACATAAAGCAATTTAATTGGGTATACACTCCGGATTCCCCTATACCTAGCCATCGAGATTGGTATCTCTATGCGGACACCCTCGGCATATAGTATAATAAATATAGTTGCAAGTGTGGCCAGCAACCCGATTATACTTGGCCGGTTAAAAGGCCTAACTAGAGCATCACCTATACTTCCTGAAAAACCCTTAGCAACTAAATAGGGGACAAGCCCATATGGAACAGGTTCCTCATTCTCCGTTATAACCAGTGTGCTGAATAGGTTAGTGAATATAGCCCTAGCAACACCCACAGCGATAAACAAACTGATTCCGCTGCCCAACCCCCATCCCTTCTGAACAAGCTCATCAAGCAACATCAATATAATTGTCGCTATGATGAGCTGGGCAAAGATTATGGAGATCACTGGAAATGTAAAGTTAGTCGGTGGGATGTAACCAGCGACTATAAATGCTCCAGCCTCAACAATAGTAACTATTATTGTTAGGAACTTGGTGGCCGCAGTGAAGACGGCCCTATCATCAGGATCGGAGAAGTCAAATCTAATAATATCAGCACCAGCCAGTAGCTGCATTATTAGTCCGGCCGTGACGATCGGCCCAATACCCAACTCCAGGAGAGAGCCTTTACTCGATGCAAATATAATCCTAGCATATTTAAATGGGTCTTGCGCACCCTTAGCGACACCGTAGAGGGGGACCGTCCCCATAATTAAGTAAAGAACCAAGACTAGCCCCGTCCACATAAATTTATCTCGGAGTGAAACCTTCTTTATAGGCTTCTTTACTTCAGGGAGTATGTATGCAATTTGCCGAAAAAATTCTTTAACTACCATCCCTATCTCCCACAGGGCTATTCAATAAGAACAACTTCACCTCCAGCCTCCTCTACCTTACGGATAGCCTTCTCACTCGCAGCCCTAACAACTATCTTTATCGGGGTCTTCAACTTACCTTTTCCAATTAATTTATCGAAACCAAGCTTATCTAAATTCAATACCCCATCCTCAACTTTATCCATGTACTTCTCTAAATCACCTACATTTATTGTCTTCTTCTCAGGGAACCTAGAGACGAAACCGTGCCTACCGAAATGATCGGGCTCATACTTCAACACATAGAACCATTTATGCTTTTTATATCCAGCTCTACCAAAACCTCCTCTGCCACCACTCTTTCTATGCTGGCCAACTTGGCCCCAACCGTGGTATCTACTACCCCTATACCAACGTGTTTTCCTCTTACTATGTGGCATATCCAATCCACCTTCTCAATTACCAAATTTAACTATAATAAAATATTATTTAAAGCATTCTTAGGATCAAGCTAGATATATCTTCTCTATACCCCAGTTCGCCGCCTGCTTGAACCAACTTCTTAATAGACCGCTTAAACCCTCCCCTAGGCGGATGGAGACGGAATACTGGCTTCACATTCTTTAGATCCGTTAACTTCAATTCTCCACCGGCAAGTTTCTCAGCCAACTGATCCACATCCATTGATAATGTATTTTTAATATATTCTTCCGTTAGCGGTTTATTCCCGATAAGACGCCCCCTCTTAAGCAACATTTCTTTAACGGTTTCCTTATCAGCTGGACCATATGCAATATAGTCCTTAGCCTTAAACAGCATTCCCCTATATGTGGGGGTGTCGGGAACTATAGTAGCATGAAACTTCTTATTCAACCTAAGCCTTTTCAAGGTCTCCCGAATATCATACCGAACATCTGGTATACCCCTTATCCGAACCACGATGAAAGCCATAGACATCACCTTGTCCACAAGTCCTTAGAAACGATTTTATATGTGTTCCTTAACGCATCATATGTGGCCATCGCGAATGAGATGGGTGTCCTAGTTTCTCCAAAGGCTATAGCCCACACATCTTGAACACCAGCCAACTCTATAACAACCTTGGCAGTATCACCAGCAACTATACCCAATCCCCTAGGCGCAGGCTTAAGATATACTTCAACACTACCCCAAGTACCTCTACTACCTATTTTTATTGAATGAGTGGTTCCACAACCACACTCCCAGCTTCCACAGCCCCTCCTCACGGGAGCTATATTTAATAAAGCTTTATTCAAAGCCTTCTGTATAGCTTGGGGAACTTGTTTGGCCTTGCCAGTACCTACACCCACAAGACCATCCCGATTACCAACAGCAACCAGGGCCCTAAACTTACTTCTCCTCCCTGCATCCGTCATCTTTTGGACAAACCTAATCTCCAAAACCTCATACTCAAGATTAGGGACCAGTGCACGAATTACCTCAGGCTCCTTAACAACCATATTATTAGCGAATATCTCATGTATAGAGGTTATTTTACCCTCTTTCACCAATCGTCCAATCCTTGTTTTAGGTTCCCAATCCTCTGGAACAGGTTCAACACTCTTAGGCATCTTTCTCACCCAAAATCGCTTCCTTCACCTCATCAAACTTCTCAGGTATTTTTGTGGGGTCAAAACCGTTAGCTAAATATTTAGAAAACCTCATTTTATATAAATCAGGGTTTGATTCCTTCAACATCTTGGCATACTCAGCTATATGCTCACCACGTATCCGAGATTCATCAACCAAGGCCTCCTCCCCCATCGGAACCTCCAAACCAGCGTCTCTCGCACCCATGGCTGCAGCGAAGGGTATAGAGGCCCTCTTAGTGAATGCCATACCCAAGTTAATAACAGCCTTCTTTATACCCATACTCAAAGCCTTCTTACCCGCTATCAAACCAGTAAGATAGGCCGCAGGAGTATTCTTCAAGCCATACCAACCATATTTCTTTTGTAGAATTTTAGAAGAGACCGTGAATAGCGTCTTGTCTCCACCTATCTCCGGGACAGATATAGATACGGATATATACCGATTGCTCCTCCTGACTATGAAGAAAGGTAGGCCACTCTTAAGAAGCTTATACCTAAGTCTATAGTCAGTCTTAAACTCTCTTTTCCTCCTAAATGGAACCATGTATTTGGGACCTTTTGCACCTGGCATTACACTACACCCTCAACTTCTCCCTGATATATGCCTTCAAGTGAGCCTTAGACCTAAACATACCACCTTTAATCAACATATACAACTTCCTATACTCCTTGGGAGTGATACGGCCCTTATCCCTCAGCATCCTTATAAACTTTCTCTGAGCCCTTACCCTCATTATCCATAGACGCTTCCTAGACGTCCTAGCCGTCTTCTTACCCTTCCTACTACCTGGGCCACGCCGCTTTCTAGGCTCCTTCCTCTGCTGCCCCTCAACAGGGAGTATCTTGATATAACCCTTTCTAATTAGTATGCGGATATCTTCCCTTGTGTCTATGTCTGATAACTCATCCAGATGCTCGGGGTCAAACCAGACCCTATCCACACCTACACCCATCATCCGGGCAACCAACTTTTTCTTCAACTTAAGGTTTATCATCCGCCTACACCTGCCTATTCAACACCCTTATACCATGCTCATCCGCATATTTAATAATCTCCAACCTCTTCCTTCTCCCGACAGTAGCAGCTATCCTAATCGCCTGCCTATCAGGATCTGATACAAGTCTCTTAACCTCCTCAACATTATGCACCAATACCTCTACGAAGCCCGAGGGATGCCTGCCTCTAACCAGCTTCGGCGTCCTATAACCGATTGTGGGTATCTTTGGATATCCCTTCTTCTTCAACCTCATCTTACTATCCTTACCACGCGGCCTCCTCCAATTCTCTTTTATTCTGACATACCTCCAGCTCTCTTGCCTAATGAACCTAGGCATCCTAGGCTTCAAAACCTCATACTTAAGCCTCAACAGCTTTATCTCTTCCTCAGTCAATTTAGGTTTCTTAGGCATTTACATCCCCTCCCCCTTATAATATAGGTATATACCGTCGAGGAACACCCTTGGATCCTTATTCTTTATCTTAGTCGCGTGATAAATATTCGCTGCTGTCTGGCCTACAGCATCCTTGTCAATACCCTTGATAATTACGTCTGTATCGCCCCCACTCTTAACTACCTCTACCTTAACCCCTGGGAGTATCTTTGCGTATCTATTGCCACGTTCACCAGCAAAGTTCTTTATAACTACTTTATCACCCTCTACAGAGACTTGCATAGGGAAGTGTATATAGTAAACCCTCATCTTATAGGTGTATCCCTTCTCAACACCAATAAACATATTCTTAATTCTATTCTTGATCGTATTGATGAGTGCATAGCCCTTCCTTCCCTTCCTATAAATTGTTATCTTAATCTTAGAATCCTCCTTCTCAAATATAACGGGAACACCATTAAAATTCTTAGTTACACTACCCAACTTACCAGTAACTTTAATTGTTTTTTCATCCAAAACCTCAACACTTATATTTTCCGGTATCTCCAACTCATCCACAAATATTTTTTGGGACGCCATCCCAACCACCTCAGTAGACATATGCAAGTAACACACCTCCAATCCCTTCCTTAATACATTCCTCATGGGTTTTTAGACCTTTTGATGTAGATATAATCAATATACCCACATCCCTAGCAGGGAGATAC
Organism: Nitrososphaeria archaeon; assembly: GCA_027047855.1. Lineage (GTDB taxonomy): Archaea > Thermoproteota > Nitrososphaeria > Geothermarchaeales > JDFR-13 > WAMZ01. The sequence continues at coordinate 4,580 of JALTTZ010000084.1, read as the reverse complement.
CTCTTTGCAAAGTCGAGTATCTCAGTCTTCTTCACAGGGAAGCGTGGCCTGATAGCGCCACAGTTATTAACCCTCCCGAGTAGCTCAACCCTGATTTTATTTCCTCTACCGTCCTCAATAACCTCGATCTCACCAATATAACCATGTTTCTGCATAATCTTCAAAACATTAATTACTAACTTGGATGCCGGATATACCACCGCATATTTTTTCCTCACTGCCTCCGCATTCTTAATAGCCGACATAAGGTTACTAAGAATATCAAGCTGCACCATACAAACCACCTACATATACTTCTTAAACCCCATCTCATGAGCAACCTCTCTAAAGCATCTCCTACACAGCATAATTCCCCTAGCCTGTATCACAGCTACATGCGTCCCACACCTAAGGCATCGACGGCTCCCCTTACCATACCTCCTCTCCTTCTTAACCGGCTTCGCCAAATTAGATCACCTCTACACCAAACTCGGACTTTATATATTCAATAGCCTCCTCTCGGGTAACCCTAGCCCGCTTCCCTAGCCTCGACCGCCTATAACGCCTAACCTTAACCCTATACCCAGGCTTCGATAAATGAACAATAACATCCATACCGAAGATACCTATCTCAGGATCATACTTTGTACCGGGGAGCTGGAGATGCTCCTGAATACCAAACGAAAAGTTTCCATGCTCATCAAATGATGAGGCCTTAATCTTATTATCTACGGCCTCAAAAGCCTTCCTCAGGAAATTAATGGCCTTATCCTTCCTCAGGGTAACCATGACGGCTGTCGGCCTTTTCCTAACTATGCCAAACGCCCTAATAGTCTTCTTCGCCTTTCTAAAAACAGGTTTCTGCCCCGTTAGAGACTCAAGTAGCTTAGCCGCCTTCTGCAGCCTATCCCAATCATTACCAATAGACATATGGACGACTACTTTTTCTATCCTAACCCTATCCATCACATTCTTCTCCTTGGTTTTTGTCGTCTGCTCACTCATCACTCCAACACCATCATAGAGATATTACCGGCTCCTCCTTACCTATCGGGAAAACATAATCAAATATGGTCTCATATATATTTGAATCAACCTCGATAGCGACCATCTTTTGCTTCAGTGGATGCGGCTTCCAAATATTCACTATCTTACCAGACACGCCTCTCTTTCGCCCCCAAACTATAAGTGCATAGTTTCCAGGCTCCATCCTAAACCAGTCCACCACCTTCCCCGAGGCATAGTCATAGAGAATCGTGTCACCCGGCTTCAGTGAGTATAATTCACTATCCTTATCTACAAGGAAATTACGCCCATCATGTGTCGTCAACTGTATCTTGGCACCCTTAACCATAACCTTATTCTTAATCCTCAAGGGCTTTAATTTAACCTCATCACCACTAATCTTCTTAGGTCTAAGATAACCTACAGTGTCAGGCAATATCCTATAAAACTCTTTAGTCGGAACAAGCTCAATCACATCCATTAACCCAACCGGATACTTATATTCCTTGATTATTTTACCATCGATCTTGAAATATCCTCTCCTCAAGATATACTTGACCTCCCTCAAATTCTTAGCTATACCCAATACATCACGCATCAAGACAGCTACAGGGATCGAGGAATCAGCCGGATGGGGGCCCGGCATAGTCTTAACCGCCCATTTAAAAATCTTCCTTGGAATCTTGTATGTCCTAGGGGCCGCAAGCCTCTTTAACTTTCTAGAACCTCCTTTCTTAGCCACTTACACCACCCTCCATCTCACTAATCTTACTCTCAAGCTTCCGCTTTCTCCATTGATCAGACAAATCCAGCTCAACAATCATCAAATTTGAGTAGTGGATTGGAATGGGGATCTTCTCACCCCTAGCATTCTCCCTAACCACATTCTCAACATAAACTCGGTAATTTTTACGATCCACCCTAGTCACCTTACCTTCAATCCCTTTATTATCTCCCCTCAGTATCCTAACTCTATCACCGACTCTGATTGGGACGGCCCTAACACCATATTTCTCCCTCAATTCGGGAGATAAATGCACAGACATTATCTTACCCCTCTTATGCAATGGAGCATGGAAAAACCGCTTCCTCTGCTTTGAAGGTTTCTTGGATACCATAACCCTTCACCTCATATTATCAATGGAGCCATATTGGCTATTCTCGGCCAAAGATCCGCAGCCTCCCTAGCTACAGGGCCCTTGATCTCAGTCCCCATTGGATTACCATCGGAGGTTATTAACACAGCCGCATTATCCTCAAACATTACACGTACTCCATCAGGCCTCCGTATAGGGAACCTCTGCCTAATCAACACTGCATCCAGAACCTTCTTCCTAAGCTTATAGGGCCCTTGATAGACAGTTATCTTAATGTGGTCACCTACACAGGCCGCAGGCCTCCTCTTTAGCCTACCCTTATATCCAACAACTTGAATAACTTTCAGCTTCCTAGCTCCAGTATTATCCGCACAATTGATTATAGACCCGACTGGGACAGCCCTCGTTATCTTCGGTCTTCTAAATAGAACTTCTCCACCAATGATTCTAGGCATTTTCACCACCCGACTTCGGAGGATTACTCTTATTATAAACCACAACAAAGGATATCGTCTTACTTATCGGCCTAGTCTCCCCCACAACAACCTTATCACCCTCTTTAACAGGGATACATGGGGGAATATAGACACTGATCTTAGAGCGCCTACGCTCATACCTCTGATATTTCTTATCATAATGCAGATACTCTCTAAGCAATACGCCGGCCTTATGCATCTTCCTCGACACTATAGTACCTTCTAACAATATACCTCTAACTTTCAGATGCCCATGATATGGGCAATTCTTATCATTACATTTCCTATCCGGAAGAGGGAAACCTAAACCTGGATCTCTAACCAATTCTAATCACCCTCCTTACAACATCTCCAACCAAATCCTCACCTTTTATCAAAATATGCTCCCCATCCTTTATTAGCCTAAATATACACCCCTCCTTAACTATCTTCTTGATAGCATCACCTGTATCTATAATCAACATATTCCTTGTCTCATCAACAACCCTACCTTTAAGCCCAACATAATTTTTATTTGAGGCCTCCACAACCTCCACCCAATATCCTATCAAGGTTCCAAACAATATTTTACTACTCATAGTTTAATCCCCCGCTCCCTGAGGATTGTGAGAATCCTAGCCCTAGTCCTCTTAAGAACCTTAATCCTACCAGGTTTCTCTATAGCACCACCAGACTTTATATTCTTCCTTAACTTGAAAAGCTCCGAATTAACTTGATTCAAGATGTCTATCAATTCTTCATTACTCTTCGACCTTAGTTCCTCAACCTCCTTCACCACTCTCAATCACCTCCTCTGCTTCCCCAGCCTTCTCACTAGCCTCCAATTGAGCTAAATAATCTTGGAGAGAAACAGGCATAATACTTATCTTTACACCAATAATACCCATCTTAGTTAAGACAGGTCTCTTAGCAACCCTCACCAACCGCTCCGCATACTCACCACTCTTGAGCACAACACCAGAAGTAAACTTTTCATAAGCAGACCTAACTGTCCTTAGCTTACCACTTATAACAATCTCAACACCCGCAGCGCCCGCGTCCCTAATAACCCTTATCGCCCAGAAAGCTACACGCCTATACCTAATCCCCCTGAGTAGCTGACGCTCAATCTGCCAAGCCATTATCTCAGGATCGAGTTCAGGCTCCTCAACCTCATATACATGAACTTTGACATTTTCAAACCCAAACTCCTCCTCAATCTCCTCTGATAAACGCTTTATCTTGGCTCCACGCCTACCTATTACCAAGCCAGGTCTAAGAACCTTAATTATGATTTTTGTTCCTATACCTCCTGTCGGAGAAGTAACAAGTTGCATATCAGAGAAACCTGCTAGACTCAGCCTTTCCTTCAGCCACTCTTTAACCAAAAGCGCACTCCTATTTTTACTTATGAAATGCTTAACCTTTGATGTGTCCCTCTCCCAGCTCATCATCACACCTCCTCAGCAACAATCTCAACATGAGTGAGTGTATCAAAGAATGGCGAAGACCTACCATAAGCCCTAGGAATATACTTCCTAATTTTTCTTCCCTTTAGTGCTACACAATGAATAATTTTAAGCCTTGAAGTATCTAAACCCTTAAACTCAGCATTATTCTCCAAATTATCCAACAACTTTAAGAAGAATTTGGCGGTCTTAACCGGATATCTACCACTATGCCATTTATTAAGCCCTCGTCTATGAGGGACTTTTCTATTATATCTCTTAAACGGTACGGCCCGCTTCATATTAACAACATCCTCTAAATATCTCCTTGCATCCTCCACCATCATTCCCCTAATCTCCCTAGCTATCTCGACAGCATGTTTAGGAGATATAGAAACCTCTCTCAAACTAGCCTTGACCATCCGCTCCTCATCATACTCCTTATTATAGCTGTACCGCCATGTGGGCATTGTCTACACCACCATTATGCTATATTCCTATTCCCCCAACACCTTTATAAACATATCTAGTCCAAAGACATAGAATAAACCTAATATATTACTATTACATAAGTGAGTAGATGCTTAAATATATAT
>JALTTZ010000083.1 GCA_027047855.1 Nitrososphaeria archaeon | reverse complement strand
GTGTATACTTATTTGGGGTCTAGCTATGCCTATACTCTGCCCTTCGAATTCTATATTGCAGGGGTACCTTATCTGATCTATGGTTTTGCCACGGGAACCTGGAGAATATTTGTTTCATTCTTTCCGTCATTACTCATAGTCTCCAACCTAGCTGTACTATCCCTATACCTCACCCTACTCTATCGGAAGAAGGGATATGGACATGTAGCCGCAAAAATAATATTCATATGTGGTGTAATAGCTAATATAATAACTCTATTCTTCATATCAGCCACCATCTTCATCCTTTTCACACCATTCCATCTATCATACCTTCTCCTAAACCTATATAGACTACATGGCCTATTTACCGAAAAGAATACCCAAAAATACCTCCTAATTAACTAAGAACTAAGCGAATCCTAATGAAAAATTCTTATATCCGCAGTAACACTTTTTAATCATAAGCATAGGAGGGAACCAAACCAAAATTGTTATGATTTGGGGGGTACGATAAGTAAGTGATGGGGGTTATGGCTCGCAACCTAATTTTAGCTATAGATGTAGGTGGAACAAGAACATCTATTCTCGTGTATGATTATGTATCTGGAAGGGTTGAGGATTTGTTTTTCGGGAAACCTTGTAAATTACATGATATGTCTCTGGACATGGTAAAGGAGCGACTGTCAGATAATTTGTCCAGATTAGACTTGGATTATGAGTCTGTTGTAGTTTCGATGGGTGTTGCCGGTCTCGACACTCGTTACGATGTTGAGTTATGGGAGGATGTGGTTGTATCGGTGTTTCCGCGGGATGCGGTAGTTATGTTTATGCATGATGTTGTTGAGGTGTTTTATGCTGGTGGGTATGGTGAACCCTGTATATCTGTGATAGCTGGAACTGGATTTAATGCATATGCATCTAATGTCGTGGTGGAGGCTATGGCGGGGAATTGGGGGTGGAAGGTGGGGGATGAGGCATCTGCATACAGAATAGGCGTCTCTATCTTGAATCTTGTTTTTAGGTTTGTTGATGGTCGTGGTGGATCTGAGAGGGTATATAGGGAGGTTTTATCTTGGTTGAATCTTTCTGACTGGGAGGAGCTGCTCCATTGGATTTATTCATCTGGTGTTGGGGAGATAGCTGGATTGGCTAAACTAGGATGCGGATTAGTGGATGATGATAGTGTTAGAGGGATATTTGATCGGGCCGTGATGGAGGCCTTAAAATCTGTTCAGGCAGTATCTGAAAGAGTCGGGATTAAGGGTCCAGTTAATTATACAGGTGGTCTGTTTAGATGTGAGTATTTTCGCGAAAAATTTGTGCATGTTGTTGAAGATGCTGGCTATAAGGTGGGTAGATATATAGAATACCCCATAATAGGTGCCCTTGTAAAAGCTTTTAAGGAGTATTTCGAACTTGGGACCCAAGAAGTTATTTCTCGTTGTTTGGATATCGAGAAACAAATTGAGAGGCTAAAGGTCTAGGCCAGCTCCGACTAAATAACTCTTCGTTTTTAGGATTAAGTCATCGATATCATCCTCATTAATGGAGTATTTAATGAAGAATACTTTGCCAATGTTTTCATAGATGTCATCTATGTGTATGTCCCTGTCGTCGATATAGACTATATACTTAGTTGGAATATCTAAACCATGGTTCTTTCTAATTACATGTAATAACTTTTTTATCATTTTATCTTTCCTATATGTGTCTTCTATGGTTATGTAGTCGAATAATTCTGTGACGTTGAATGCCTTTAATGCTGCATACGCTTTATCAAATATGTTCCATGAGAGTGTCGAGGTTATTGCACCATTATTTCTTGCCCACTCAATAAACTTTATCATATCTTTGTTGAGTTTAACTTTTACTCCAAACTTATCAATTATGATTCCAGGAGCAATTTGTTTAAAGGGTGGTGTTAGGAGAGATATGTCTTCATGGTCCCATAGTGTACCGTCCAAATCAACTAATAAGAGCCATCGCATATTTGATCCCTAGTATTGTTTAACCTATCGTCAATACAAATTAAGCTTACTATATATTCATGTTTATCTATGCTGTTCTAGAAATCTGGTTGGTGAAAATATATCCATGTCCGATGGCATTTCTTCTTCACTTAAATAATCTTTTATTATGTAGCTAGTCAATGCTGAGAATGTTAATCCGAATCTGCAATGACCTGCGGCAATAATCACTTTTTTGTTTTTTGGAATGGGTCCTATTATGGGGATCTCATCCGGTGTACAGGGTCTAAATGCACTTTTTATCTCAATAATTCTATGTCCTAGAAGTTTAGGTATGTAGGTATACACATCCTGTAGTATCCCATGGATTCTTTTCTTTGGTAGCTTAGGGTTAAATCCAACGAAGTCCATTACTCCGGCAAGCCTTATAATCTCCTTATAAGGATTTGCTACTACTTTTATCTCTTCAAGCATCAATTGGTGTTTTAAGATATGTGTATCCACTTTAATATCGATTACATATCCCCTAGCTGGGTAGATTGGTAGATTAATTCCCAATTTACTTATGATTGAGGAGGTCCAGGGTCCGGTTGCAATTACTACATAGTCGCCTCGATACTTCTCTCCATTGTTTAATTTAACATTGACTGCCTCGTCTGTCTTTATACTTATTACTTCCTGATTTTCATGTATATCCACGTTGTATTTTTCAGCTAGGATTCTTAGTCCTTGGATATATTTTCGCGGGTTTATTGATCCATCATATACATATCTGAGACCTCCAATTATATTCTTACTCAGGGATGGCTCAATTGTCAAGATTTCGTCCTTTGTTAGGAGTTCTATTTCTAAACCATCAATTTCCACTTCTTTTGCATACCATTTAGCCTCCTCGAATAGTTTTCTTGATTTGTAAACTTCTAAAATTTCCCCTTTTGAATATTCCACGTCTATATCCATTTCTTTAATCAATTCTTCCATATATTCTATGGCAAATATACCGAGTCTCCTAAGTTTTCTCCAGGAACCGCTTTTTTTCAGTCGCTGTCTGGCATTGAAAATAGATTTTATTGCGGAACATCCCATTTTTCTTATGCTTATTCTGACAGGACTTTTCGGAGATATTATCTTCTTGATTAGATCAATGAAATCGAGGCTGAGTGGGTATGGATTGTACATGGATGGAACAACTAGTCCAGCGTTATTGCTAGATGCATGTGCACCGACATTATCTCGTTCAAAGAGGGATACTTCATAACCCTCCTTCGCTAAGACCACCGCTGTGGATAAACCAATTACCCCTCCACCAACTATCAATATATGGGTCAATCCACATCACTTGGAGTAGAGTGTAAATATCTTTATTTCCACTCCATACTTAATTGGAGGATATAAATATATATTTAGTGTTAAAGATGAAACGCAAGTCCGCCTCTACTTTAACGCTATTGTTTTTATCACCCGGTATTGCTGAGCTCCTATCCTCATCCGCCCCACCCTTAGAATTCTTCAACCCTATCGGTTTCCTCATGTTACTTGCCCTATACGGATTCGGGTGTATACTTATACGTGAATATCGAATTAGAAACGATTTGGACTCTTCATCTATTCTTCTTCTGGGCATGGCATATGGAATCGTTGAGGAAGGTATAGCGGTAAAGAGTTTCTTTAATCCAGCTTGGCAAGACATTGGTATACTGGGAGAGTATGGTAGGTTCATAGGAGTTAATTGGGTGTGGAGTATTGGCTTGACCCTATACCATGCAATAATTAGCATAGCCATTCCAATAGCAATCACAGAACTCATGTACAGTGATATAGCTGGTGAGAGGTGGATAGAGAGCAGAAGGCGGCTTAATATTATACTAACCATGTTCCTACTCGATATATTCTTCATAAATCTTGCATTGACTGGGGACTACCAACCCAATATCCTACATTATCTCTTCAGCATATTTGTGGTATACCTGCTGATTAAATACTCGCGTAGGGTGAGAATTAAGCCTTTAGCGATTAGTCCCGGTTCTAAGCGATCCTGGTTGACTGGTTTGATATGGATGGTTCTGTTTTATATAATTTTCTTCGGTTTTCCGAATATGAATGTCCCAATAGTTTTAGAGTTTCTAATATCACTAATATTCTTCTATCTGGGGTTGAGAATCTTTGCCAACTTATGGAATGAGTCTCTTCCCGTTAAAACTAGGATGGCGCTTGCACTTGGACCTCCATCACTATTCATCTTATTGTCACCTATATTTGAGTTCTCTATGGAGCGTTCAGATAATCCAGCTGGTATGACGCTGGTAGGTATAGCATTCACATTTATATTCTTATACATATACCTCAAGAAAGTAAAGGAGTAGAGATTTGGAAGTGCATAAAAAATTTTTTATCTAATTTGGCTCTTTATGATAAGGAATGCCTTCAAGTCTCTGTTTACTTGCAGAAGTTCATATGCTACATATATGCCTATTATTGTTGCCAAGGCGGTGAACAATGTGATCGACTGTACAGCCTGCGTCAAGTATGCTATAACCATTAGGAAGCCGACGCCCAAGTGAGTTATTATGGTGGCAATATAGGACGGTATCATTTCATTCGGTTCGTCGTAATATTTCATTAAGTACTTTATTCCGTAGATAGATGCTGGCAGAGCTATTAGTGCAATCATAGAGTACATTGATATTAGGTTTAGTAGGGCTGCTACCACTATATAAGCATAGAGAATTGTAATACCGCCTATGTAAACCCACCTTGCCTTCTCTCTACCTAGTAGAACAACGAGGTTTTTGCGCCCTGTTGCTTTGTCCGCTTCATAGTCCGGGAATTCATTAATCAATAGGATTAGCGCTACGGTTATTGTCATGGGTATTGATACGTATATTGGTGCTAATGAGATTGTGCCGGCTTGGACGACGTATGAGCCTAACGCGATTAATATACCGAATGATATACCGACTATTAATTCTCCTAGGCCTTTGCCGGATAGTCTTAGTGGTGGGGCATTATAGGAATATATGAAGAATGCTCCTAGGAGCCCCAGCCCAATTATTATCCACCCTCTTAGTATGGTAAGGTATAGGCCGATGGCCAGGAATATGAATAGGGATATGAGGCCTGCGGATAGAACTTCAAGAGACGATAGTAAGCCGAGTTGTAGCACTCTGCTTCCTCCGCTGAAGGGTCTTATATAGGCTTGGTTGATGACGTCTGTATGGAGTTTGTGGTCGTAGTAGTCGTTTAAGAGGTTTACGGATATGTGTCCCAGAAGTACGCCGATTAACGTGAGTATGAATAAGGTTAGGTTGAATACATTGTTTTGAATATATGCGATTATTTCACCTATAATTACCGAGGGTATGCCCGCTACTAAGAATGGAGCTCGAATAGCGTTATACCATATCTTCATCTTCCTTTTTAGGAGAACGAATTCCTCGAAACGGCTCTTATGCTCCGCGAAGTCGAGTACAGTGGGTGGCCTGCCCCTAAGGATATCCGCGACCTTTTTGTATCTTATCTGGTGTGGTGTAACCTTGATTATCTCTAATATGGAGTCTTGCTTGTTGTCTACAAGTAATTTAACGACGGGGGATCTCTGGTAAAGCAGCTCTAAGGCTTTCTTTCTTTCATTCTTGTCCTTAACTAGCTCGGCTCTCCCTATAACCTCGGTCTCGCTCCATTTAGAGAATTCCCCTATATCCATATATTTATTGGGGTCACCTTTTTTGCGTAGAATTATTAGGTTAATCGATGGGTTATTTGTTATATGTAATATCTTGGGGTCATTCTTCATCGATGCTAAGTAGAAGGTTAAGTCTTTTGTTACCGCGAAATGCATCATTCTATTTCTGATATACTCACCGGCAAACGTTGAGACTGCTGCTTCTGTGCTGTGCATCAAATCCTCTAGTATTTCTCTCTTAGCTTGTTCCAAATTACTACCCCCCATTTTTATTTCCAGTGGAAAATTAAGGCATGCTCCATAAAAAATTATTTACATATATATGTACAGTTATCCAGCCAAAATATCCAACGGTTGCTACATCATGTTTCTATGCACTATTTTCCAAGATTTTATTTACTAAGTTATATAATTTTTCTCTAGCTTTTTCTACGTAGTTCTTCTGGGACTGATGTTTTCTCATTAATTCGCTAAGATTACTAATTATGAACCTAATATTGTTTTGTGTATCGCTAGGACCCCCCGTAGTTCTCTTTAGTTTGGGTATATTTTCTACCTTTAGGTACGATCTTAATATTCTTATTTCATCGTTAGTCAAAGTTATCTTATGTTCCTTAAGTTTCTCTACAAGTCTACTTATATCGAGCTGTTTTTCGTTTTCTTTAAGCCATTCTCCAATGATTCTGTGAACCTTTCTAAAGGATATATTTTTCATAGCTGCTATTTGGTTAGCTATCTCAGGCAAAACTAAATAATCTTTGACCACATTATGGGCGTTTTTAGCATCTACACTAATGTTATCTAAAATAATGGGCATTATCTCAAGAGATCCGACCACATCCTCAGTCGCTATGGTTATAAACCATTTTCCCTCCTGAGTCTCTCGGTGATATCCACTAGGTTCTCCTCCGAGAGACAGAACACTCTGGAGTAAACTGGCCACCTTGATAGACTTTCCTATTATGATTTCCAGAGGATCGGGGTTCCTCTTATGAGGTAGTGAACTACTCCCTGTAGAGATTTTATCACCCAATTTTATAATTCCTATTTCATCCATTGAGTATAATATTAAATCTCTGGATATCGTCGCTAAATGCTTCATTAATATTGATAGGGACGATAAGTATCTCGAATGCCATTCCCATCTACTACCGATCGAATCTAAAGTATTATATTGTATGGAATAGAATCCCAGTAAATCTGCAAGAAACTTCCTATCAATATTTAAGGAACAACCAGCTACAGCTGAACTACCTAAAGGGCAAGTGTTAATTATCTTAAATCTTTCGACTAAATCTTCTAGATCTCTGATCAACATGCTGGCATAACTCGTGAATAAATGGCGAATAGTAGACACATCTGCTTGTCTCCAGTGGGTGTAAAGAGGGATGCAAACCTCAGGAAATGAAGACATCTTCTCGACTAGTTTTTCTATCAAGTTAATTATTAATTCCTGGATTATGAGGATGCTTTCTCTAATGAAGAGCCTCTCTAGCGTAATTACTTGGTCATTCCTGCTTCTGCATATATGGGGCGTGTAACCTGTCTTTGCTAATATATATGATTCTACGTAACTGTGAACATCTTCATGCCCCTCTATATGTGTTGGATTTGTCTTTTCTAATTCCTTTAGGGCATTCAGTATTCGCATGCCAACCTTCTTTTCCAATATTCCCTGTCTGATCAGCATAAGGGTGTAGGCATAATTCGTAATTATTTCATATTTTAGTAGGTAGTGATCAGCACCCGGATATCCGTAGATATCTGTTCTTGATGTAAACCTAATAATAGATGGATGAGGCTTCTCTTTAAAAACGCCGCCCCACATGATATCCTTCATCTATTTGTGCACCTTCTCGGACTTATTAGTTAAATACATGTTGTTTCCCACACGTAGATCAATTGTTTGAGAGATCATGTACGCCATCCTAGACTGTAGCCCCCATATTTCAATGAATCCTTTCGAAGCTGTTTGGTTGAATAGTTGGCCCTTGTTATAAGATGCTAGTTTCAAATCATATAGTGCATAGGGGGAATCCCTGCCTGTTACCATAACATTCCCTTTGAATAGTTTGACGATTACTTTTCCAGTGACCCTTTTGTTTACTTGGTTTATGAATGCTTCCAGGTCTTTAAGGAGGGGTTCTATCCATAAACCAGCATAAACTAGGTTTGTCCATTCTTGGTCTACAATTGGTTTGAACCAATTTTCATATCTCGTCAAGACAGTCTTTTCCAAATCTCTGTGTGCTTTGATCAGTATTGTGGCTGCTGGGGCCTCATAAAATTCTCTTGATTTTATTCCCACTATCCGGTCTTCCACATGGTCTATTACCCCAACTCCATGGGCGCCTCCAATCCTATTAAGTTCGGTAATTAGTTGCCATAGTTCAAACCTCTTGTTGTTTATGGAGACTGGAACTCCATGCTCAAATTCTATTTCCAAATACTCTGGTTCATCCGGGGCTTTCTCAGGAGGTACACACCATGCTAGTGCATCTGCGGGGACTTCTTTATCTATATATTCAATCTCTCCACACTCGACGGAACGTCCCCACAAATTTTCATCCACCGAGTATGGGCTTTCAAGGTCTACTGGGATGGGTATGCCGTGTTTTTTGGCATATTCAATTTCCTGATCTCGGGTAAGTTCCCATTCTCTCACTGGCGCTATCACTTTAATGTCCGGCTTCATGGCCAATATGCAAACCTCAAATCTGACTTGATCGTTACCTTTTCCTGTTGAGCCATGAGCTATAGCATCAGCATCAACCTTCTCGGCGATTTTGACGGCCCACTTAGCCTTTAGCGGTCTGGCTAATGCAGTAGAGACGGGGTATGACCCTTCATATAAAGCATTGGCCTTAATTGCTTTGGATATGTACTCATCCGCGAACTCTTTTTTTGCATCGATTATAAATGCATCGGTCGCACCTAATTTCAAGGCTTTGTCTCTAATTTCTTCTAAGTCTTTGGTAGTCTGACCAACATCCAAAGTTAGTGTTATAACCTCACATCCATAATTATCCATTATCCACTTTATCATTACTGATGTATCCAAACCACCTGAGTATAATAATACGCACCTATCAATGTCTCCATTATGAGTTTTATATTCATGTGAACCTACGTGTACTACGTCACTCATTGTAATTAGCTAAGAAGATATACAACATATATATCTCTTATGAAAAATCCGTAACGAAAAAATACATAAAGCTATCAATTTGTAACATTCATGGCATAAATAAATTTAATATATGCGGGTGTTAAAGCAATATTTTTATTCTAGTGCTGCAAAGGGATGGAGGCGTACCGTGGTGGTCTTCAACCAAATAATAGATTTTATGACAAATGTAAGTGGAGGAAACCTAGTTTTGGCGGGTTTGATGGCAGGATCAATTTGTATGATTCTCACATTCATTGGGG
>JALTTZ010000082.1 GCA_027047855.1 Nitrososphaeria archaeon | reverse complement strand
TCTCACCTCTTCCCACATGTATTCGTCATCCTTGTCAGGATACATCTTCACGATCTCAGCAATTAGAGAGAATTTCTTACATACTTTACCCACCCAACAATGGCCAATTTTGGTGAATATCTTGTATTCCTCATGAGCTGACATAATATAGCCTACCTCCATTTTATATGGACAATTATATTATAAAGTTTATATACTTATATATCATCAATTCCTGATATATCAGGGTAAAATATTTTTTAATCTATTGAAATAAAGGATTAAATAACTATATTGGAATGTCAGGTGTATATAGTATGAATAAACTGGTATTACAGGTTCCAGGTGAACCTGGCTATACATGGTGGTCGTTATTCCATCTATATCAGGCTCTAGGTATATTAATAGGAGCCATAGTCGTAGGTATCATGATCTATTTCATAGTTAAATACCGTGAGGGAAAGGTGTCGGAATCAGATGATATAAAGCCTGGTGTAGTCCCACCAGAGCGCGGAAATATAAGGATAATCGTCGTGTTTTTCGCGTTCACAGCTGTAGTATTGTTCAGTCTGGCTTCATACTCGATGTTCGTAACAAGCTATATAGAGCGTGTACCAGATACCGATGATGTGATACAGATAACCGTTGTTGGTTATCAATGGGGTTGGCGTTTCATATATCCCAATGGGACTGAAGTTGTAGGCGAGGTTACCGTTCCACTCGGCAAGACAATTGTTTTTAGAATAACTAGTAACGATGTATTCCATAAATTCCAGTTGAAGGATTTCAGGGTAGGTGCGGACGCGCTTCCAGGTGCATATAATGTAATATGGATAAAGCCTGAGAAGCCGGGTAGATATCTGATTCAATGTTATGAGCTTTGCGGAGTTGGGCATGCAAATATGATAGCTTATCTAAATGTTGTGGGGTGATTTAGATGGATAATAAATATTATTCGATTAGATATTGGTTGACCACGACGAACCACAAGGATATCGGTATACTATACCTATTTACCTCTCTATACTTCCTTCTAGTAGGTGGGACATTAGCTTTACTGTTCAGGCTACAACTAGCCTATCCAGATATGAATATATTGAATCCATCGGCATATAACCAGGCAGTCACGATGCATGGACTAATAATGGTTCTATGGGCTGTATCCCCATTAGCCTTTGCTTTAGCGAATTATCTGGTGCCTCTCCAGATAGGTGCGAGAGATCTAGCATTTCCGAGGTTAAACGCATTAAGCTATTGGCTATATCTGGCGAGCGGCCTTCTGGCAGCCATCTCCTTCTTCCTACCGGGTGGTGCACCCGATATAGGCTGGACATACTATGCACCACTATCCACCTTGAAGTATTCACCCCAGCCAGGAGTCACCCTTGCAGGTATCGCACTTGCAATGTTGATAATGTCGGTTACTGTGGGTACGATCAACTTTATAGTTACTGTAGCGCTTATGAGAGCCCCAGGCCTCACATGGTCGAAGATACCCATGTTTACATGGGGAATACTTTTCACGGTACTTATAATGCTATTCGCCTTCAGCCCTCTAGCAGCAGGTGTACTACTACTAGCAGTGGATAGAGTATTTGGAACAGCATTCTTCTCATCCGTTGAGGGCGGTCCTATATTATGGGATCACCTATTCTGGTTCTTCGGTCACCCAGAGGTATACATCGTCTTGGCACCGGCCATCGGCATTATAGGGGATGTGATAGAAAACTTCTCGAGAAAGCCTCTATTTGGAAGGAAATACATACTAGTAAGCTTTGGAATAGCATCCTTCATAAGCTTCATAGTATATGTGCATCACATGTTTGCAACAGGGATAAATCCAATAGTTAGGGAGGTTATGAGCATAACGACGGAATCAATATCGGTTCCATTTGGAGTAATAATGTTATCATTCATATTCACAATGTATAAGGCTAGGATAAGGATAACGACGCCATTCCTATTCGCTGTAGGCGCTATATTTCTATTCATCATCGGTGGCATAACAGGTGTCTTCAACTCCTCAATAGCCCTTGATAGACACATTAGAGGAACTTATTGGGTAGTGGCTCATTTCCATTACGCTATGGTTGGAGCGACGATATTTGGATTACTGGCTGGACTATATTATTGGTATCCCAAAATGACTGGTAAGATGTTCAATGAGAAGTTGGGAAGGATCCATTTCATAGTGTCATTTATAGGGTTCAACCTACTATACTTCCCAATGTTCCTAATATATGATATGCCCAGGAGGGTATACACTTACTATGTGAGTGAATGGATACCATATAACCAGTTAGCCACCCTAGGTGGATACATCTTCGGATTCTCATTCATATTCCTGGTATATAACTTTATCAAGAGCTATCTAAGCGGCCCACAGGCAGGAAATAATCCATGGAATGCATGGTCGCTCGAATGGCTAACAACATCGCCACCTCCACCACATAACTTTGATTACCAACCAGTATTATCTGGGAACCAATTCACCTTCTATACGAATGGTGGCCATCCAGAGCCACATATAGAGCATCAAACAGCCCTACCAATGGCCCTATCATTCTCACTAGCGATAACGTTTCTAGGCTTCCTACTATATCAACCACTCTTCCTAGTAGGCGTATTAGCACTACTAATTACCCTTGGAAGATGGCTCTACAGTGATATCAAAGATAGGTTTGTAATACCTGAGGTATTAAAGGCGGAAAAGTGGCCCTTCGAACTCTCAAGCAAGATAAAGCTTGGTGTATGGATACTGGTAATCTCAGAGGCCATGCTGTTTGCAGGCCTCATAGGCGCCTATAGCTTGATAAGGATCAATATGGTAGGAGAATGGCCATACGGACCATCAATACATGATATTAGATTGGGAGGTCTAAACACAATTATTCTTCTGACTAGCAGCTTAACGGTTGCTCTAGCAGTTGCTTATGCTAGAATGGGTGATTCAAGAAGGTTGTGGTGGGCTCTTGTATCAACATTCTCATTAGGCGCGCTATTCATGATTGTGAAGGCTTTTGAATGGAGTGAACTGTATGCAGAAGGATTCACACTTACAAGTGGGCTGCCAGCCAGCCTATATTACGTATTGACTGGTGTGCACGGTGCACATGTGTTGGCCGGTATGATAGCCACTCTCTATCTGCTATTCAAAACATTTGAGGGTAGATATAATAAGGAGAATTATATCGGAGTAGAGGCATTCGGAATATACTGGCACTTCATAGATATTGTATGGCTATTCCTATTCGCACTATTCTACCTATTGTAGGAGGTGATATAAATGGATG
>JALTTZ010000081.1 GCA_027047855.1 Nitrososphaeria archaeon | reverse complement strand
AATTGATGGATTTGATATCCTATAAATGTTTCTTCATATAGTGATTGAGACTCTAATTGCTTGTTATAATCAATTTTTAATATTCCAGTGTATCCCTTCCTATTTCCAATAACTATGAATCCCTTTTCACCAGCATATATAAACCCAAAGTCGATTTCTTCTCCATCCAAAGCTATTGATAGCGGCATTATATTAGATGTACTTAGAACTAGATAGGTGACGTTATTTAGATAGAAGGTCTCATTGTATGGGACTATTCCACCTGAAACATATGCCACTGTATTTTTGAACAACATGACATAGGATTTATCCTCTCTAACTATACTTAATGGGTAAATCAGTACATCTACATCATCATGGTAAATCAATATTTTTATGTTTGACGTTCCATATGATATGTCGTCAAATACTTTAATGCTCATCTTAACCTTTACCTCATCTCCCGGCGGCAATCTAAAACTTATGGGTTGAAGAGAAACATTTACGTACTTCGCGGGATCTACATCTAGCTCTATGTTCAACACTTTATTACCCACATTACGGACAATGAAGTATGTATCTATTTCATCACCCGGTTTAACGTTAAGGGCTGGGGATTCCCTGATAATCTCGATGCTTATTCTCGCATTATCTCTGTATACGCCTCCAGCCCTTGCTATAGCCTCAGTTTTGACTGCCGCTAATATTATTGATGAAGACAGGTTTTGCGCTATATCATAGTTTGACTTGTTCCACTTTGTGAATGAGGTGAACATGCTAATCGATAGATAGGTTATATAACTGGAAACTAAAGTGGTATATACATCTAGATTTGATGATATGTTGAATGCCAAATCTTCGTCTCCGTTTTCAACGGCCTTTACATATGAAGAGTACAGTCTATTGTATACTTCGTTGGTAAGTGTTATATAATCCAAGATTTTAGTTAAATTATATATGCCGTTTTTAGCGTTCAAATTGATTTCATTTGATAGGTTGTAGATTTTACGGTAATATGTTTCGTCTATTTCATCTAAGGCTCTTTCCAGTTCATTGGGTGTTATATGGTAAATAGGTTTGACCCTATTTAGATTCATATTCTGTGCTTCAGTTACCCCTGAAATTCTTGATCCGAAAAATCTTTTAATAGAGTTTATCAGGTCATCAGCCAGTGAACTGAGTTTGAGTATGATAAAGGCCTGGGGAATGGAATATATATTGTCTGCACCCTGTAGAATCACACCCATATAGATGTATGGGGACAGTAGATTGAATAGATAACCAATTAAATATAGAATACCGGATATACGGTATAATGCATATGTACCCCATTTAAGAGCGGTTACTGGGGATAATCTAGCTGTAATCTTCTTTACCCCCATCAAAGTAAATACTTTTCTAGAAATCTGCTGACCATATTTTACCTTAGGCCAAAACAACTGTTTATATTCATAAGCGAAAGTATTTGTAATCCTCTCCATCTCATATACTATTTTCCACAACAGCCCCATGTTAACTATGTTTTCCCCAAATTGTTGCCTTAATTTAAATGCTATACCATCTAAAGCCCTAACCAAACTTACCAATACCGTTGGGATATTTACAGCCAAAATGAAGATTTTTCTTAGAAACTCAAGTGATTTCCTTAGATCTAAAAAGTCTTGTGTACCTTCATAGTAATTTACCCTAGATTGGAGATTGTTTATACCTATCTTAGCTAAAACAAATATGAATGCTGAGTATGTTAGATTATATATTGCCCCCTCAATTAAAGTAAATACGTATATGAAAAATTGCAATATAACCTCAAAAACTAGATCACCTATAAATTGGCCTTCAAATATTACGAATAAGAACCTAGTTAATTTGAACATCAAGCCTATCCAATAGCCTAAATTTGATTTCACTTGACTATAGAGGTCCCCAAGCATCAACTCTAAAACAGAATCTATAAATGCTTTAGCATATGTTCTGATTAAGATGACTATGCTTTCACCTGTAATTAGGGATATTCGTATAGCACCGAAGATATTTTTGAATGTGCTATAGAATGCCTCTGACAATTCTCTCGTAAACTTAGAAAAGACCTTAAGTCCCAATACAGACGGTATGACCTTGCTTGAACCCAAGTATTTACCTAGGGGTGCAATAAGAATCTCATTTACATGTTCAAGCATGAGAGAGATGGAATATAGTCTAGCCGCAACTTCAGCCTGACTTATTGTATATAGGAAAAAGTGGGATATAACCATTTGACCGACAATTAGCTGGCTAAAGGTATTCCAAAAACTATTTGGCTCCAGCAATTCAGGCATGAAACCTTCTTCCGATATTTTAAATGGCTCCTTATTAAGGTTGATCTTACCTAAGACAGACATCACATTATCCAGCCACGTATCTGCTGAACCTACGTTTAACCAAACCTCTAATTTATCAAGAGTTTCGGGGCCTTCCAAACTAACGAGGAGCTTCAAGAAATTATATGGAGGGGACAATACATTTAACGTTGCCTTAGCCGTATCAATATCAAATTTGACCCCTTCATTTTTAACGTATGTGATTAACTCCGAGAACGCCTCTACAAAGTCTATAAATAATCTTTTAAGACCTGGCAATACTATTGTCGGATCCCATATTACCCTAGAATATCCATCGACAACCCCTTTCAATACATAATATTGGTAAAGCTGAGCCGCTATCAATCCAGCTGGAACTTCCATATTTAACCTAAAGATCTCACCTTTAGAGACGTTAAGGCGAGAGTATGGAGAATCAACAATTCTCACCCTATAAACATCTATTTGACCCCCTTTCTTAACTCGAAAGTTCAAGTCAATATATATCAGAAATAGTGCGGGCCTATCAATATCGGGAACTGGTATAGTGAAAAACATTCTACTCTCAGTTGAAGACCCCTTGAATACAACCTTTCTATCCAGATAACTATATACCGATAGGGAGATATTGTATGAAATAGTCAGGTCTTCACCCTCTCTAGTTCTAACCTCTATCTCTCCGGATGGAAATGGTTCAGAGGCTGGAGAAGGTATCTTCAGATCTAAGAACGAGAATACACCTGGTTGTTGAACTGCATTCTTAAGAGTAAAATCTTTAATATCAATCACCACAGCGGCTATGGATAATAGGATTTTTATATCGGTGACATATCTCCTTAAGCCGTACTCAGCCTCAATATATAGTTTCAAAGACTTTGGAGGCGTCATATTCCGTTCTTGAAAGATTCTTGAGAAATCTTCTTCAGTAGGTATTCTTATTGTTACAATATATAGGCCGTTGTTGTTTGTCAAACCTGTTTTCGA
>JALTTZ010000080.1 GCA_027047855.1 Nitrososphaeria archaeon | reverse complement strand
TCTCCTTGAACCAGTCACGCTTTTTTGACATTATATAAACACCTAAGTAGAATACTTATGCTTAGACAATAAATTAATATTAGGCTTATTAAATATATGCTGTATAAATCATTAAATAAAATAAATACTTCCTCGACTCAACAAAAGCTATTAATCTGCACAACAAAGTTCTTTTATCAAATCCTCAGTAACGTAAACATCGCCCGCGACAATATGATTATTATGGAGATCTAGTTTATCATCACTCAGAATAGCCTCTTTACACTCGAAACAATACAATACACCTTTTTCATTTAGTATCCTCTTCAAATTCTCTCTGGTCCTAGCTACGAAGTCTCCACAAACATTTCCATAATAATATGTATATCTATTCTTAGGTAGACAATATCCGGCTACACAATGTCTAAGGTCAGGAACGTATTTTACACACTCGCCACACACAGGAGCATCCATGACTACCACTAAAATAAAATATTCTATTTACATACATTAAAAATCTTTTTTATACTAGATTAAGATATATACATCATATTTCTAAGAGACACTTGATAAAATATGTAGAAGAATGCTACCGGTAACTCTTGGGCATACCCAAGATATTCGAAGCGATATAGTTCAATGCCATCTGTTGTGTTATGGGTGCCAGTCTAAGCAGATTAATCTCTCTCCACCAACGCTCCACATCCATGTCTAAGGTATAACCATAACCCCCGTATACCTGCATAGCCCAATAAATCGCTCTTATAGCATTCTCCACAGCGACCGCCTTCGCCATGTTAGCGTAATCACCAACCTCTTTATATTCATAAGATTTCTTTCTTATTCCTTCTCCATCCTTTACATCCTCAGGCGGTTTATGGAGCGTATCGTATAACCAAGCAGCTTTATATGTTAACAACTTAGCTCCATTCAACGATGCATATGCCTCCGCCAAAGGGTGCTGTAGAGCCTGATAACTACCTATAGGATCCTGAAATACACGCCTACCCTTTGAATACTCAACTGCCTTATTTATTGCCAATTCAGCTGTCCCAATTGCCCCCATCGCGAAACCAATCCTTTCAGGATTCAATATATCGAGCAATACATACCAACCATAATCCTTGGGACCAAGTATATTCTCCTCCCCTAGACGTAAGTCTTTTATCAATACTTCACAGGTATTAGAATAGTTAATTCCATGTTTCTCTATTGGTGTGAATGATACTGAACTGTTGGGCAAATCAACGAGAAAAAGTGTAAACCCGTATGTACGTTTCTTAGCTTCCTCCAAAGGTGTGGTTCTCGTTACCAATACCATGACATCAGCCCGATCAATACCTGAAATAAATATTTTATTTCCATTGATGACATATTCATCGCCTTCCTTGACCGCGAGCGTTCTGATTCGCATCGTATTCGTTCCGGCTTCAGGCTCAGTAAGGGCCATACACCCTTCAAACTCTCCCACAGCCAATTTTGGTAAATACTTCTCCTTTTGCTCAGGTGTACCATACCTAGCTATAGGTAGACTAACAAAAATCTCACTCAACATCAAATACCATACGCCAGCTAACCCAGCGCCATGCTTACAAAGATTATAAATTATATGCACTAGTTCGGTAAGCCCCATTCCAGAACCTCCATACTCTTCAGGTATAACGACACCGGTGAAACCTGACTCAGAGAGAGCATCCCAAAATTCTTGTGCAAATTTATGTTCCTTATCATGCTTTCGCCAGTATTCTGGTGGAAAATTTTCCGCTAATTTCTTAGCGACCTTACCCAACAACTCCATCTCAGCAGTTATTGAAAAGTCCATTTTAAACCACCATGTTTAAATCATACTCTGTTTCGATACACCACTAAAAATATGGTTGAACGAACCAAGAAAATTAAGGTAAATATTGACTAATAGCAGGGTAGAAATACAGCATCCTTAATCTATAAATAACAATTATAATTGCTCCAACAGCGTTATTAGTGCGCAAATCTCCATAGATACCCTTCTTCTGATCGGCATACTTTTTATTTTTCCAAAACCAATCCATATTTTTGAATCTGAATGAAACCAGAAAGGTACGCGGATATCATAATTATAAATGGGGACATTTTTTGTAGGGATGGCAAATACATCCATAGAGGCGGTATAGCCATCAAAGGAGATAGGATAATTTTTGTGGGCAGTACCGAGGAGGTAAACAAGTTTAGGAACTCGCAGACCAAAATTATCGATGCAGAGGGTAAGACGGTTTTGCCTGGCCTTATTGATAGCCATATCCACTTAATAGCATACGGCATCACACTAGACTATATCGATCTATCGGCTATACATTCCATTGAAGAATTGAAACATGTAATTGCGGAGGAGGCCAAGAAGAGGAGGAGGGGTGCCTGGATTATTGGGAGAGGATGGGACCAAGAAAAATTCAAGGAGAAAAGGTATCCAAATAGATATGATTTAGATGAAGTAGCTCCAAATAATCCTATTTTCTTACTTAGAGTCTGCGGTCACATAGCGGTCGCCAACTCAATGGCCCTCAAGAAGGCAAACATAACAAGGAATACCACTGATCCTCCCGGGGGCATCATCGAAAGAGATGAGAAGGGAGATCCAACTGGAATACTGAAGGAAAACGCAATTGATTTGATGAAGGAAGCCTTACCAAAACCAACTAAAGCTGAATACATACTTGCTGCGAGAAGGGCCATACAGAAATGCCTGGAATATGGGATTACGACTGTCCACATGATGTCGGCCCTCCCCGAAGAGGTCGATGCATTAGTGAAACTATATAAAAATGGTGGATTAAAGCTACGGATACGCATATACCTTGACCACAGATATTTGGATAAGCTTCCATCGAAGCTATACAGTGAATTAAAGAATGACTGGATAAGACTAAATGGCTTAAAGGTTATGGTTGATGGTAGTCTGGGTGGAAGAACAGCGGCTCTAAGAGAACCTTATAACGATGATCCATCAAACCAGGGTAAGCTTACATTAGAGCCTAAGCAGTTGGAGGATATTATTGGAAAGGCAGTTAAACAAGAGATGCAAGTCGCAATGCACGGCATTGGGGATAGAGCTGTCGAAACCATATTAACCTCGTTGGAGAATATCAACAGAGAAATGGATACCCATAGTTTGAGGATGAGGATAGAACATGGAAGTATAATGCCCTTAGATCTCATCAAGAAGGCAAAAAAGCTAAATGTAATTATATCTGTTCAACCATCCTTCATAGGAGCCGACTTCTGGATATTAGATAGAGTAGGGCAAAAAAGAATAAAAAGCGTATATAACTATAAAACGTTGATGAGACATGGTTTATGGATATGTGCAGGGTCCGATGCACCCGTGGCCCCAGTAGATACATTTAGAGACCTATATTTAGCAGTAACTAGAGGCGGCAAAAGAAATATACTAGCCCAATATACACCTCAAGAAGCCCTGACCATGGAAGAGGCAATAATGATATATACCTATAATGGAGCATTTGCTGGATTCGATGAAAACAAAATCGGTTCCATTGAGCCCGGAAAATATGCAGATTTAGTTATTCTTGACAGAAAGTTAAAGTTTTCCAGAGATCTAAAGAAAGTAAAGACTTGGATGACGATAGTTAATGGAAAAATAGTATATAGGGCTGATCAGGAGAAAGAAATAAAAACTTAACGAGGATTGTTTATAAATAAAGTGGGGAATCGAGGTTCAAAGTATTATTTATACTGTTTTAGTGAAGTACTGTATGTCGTTTATTGACCCCTTCCTCTCCTCTCTAAACACCGGTTTAACCGGCATACCTACGTAAATTTCTTCAGGCTCCACACCCACTAGTTTGTGGAATATACCACCTCTCACCCCATTGAACCCTATGAGCGCCCATATTACTTTCTCCTTGAGATGTCTTCCATCCTTATCTACATTTTGGATCGTATATCCTAGGACCACACCGTTCTGTTTTATCTCAACGAATTCAGTTATCTCGGAGAGACATTCCTCACAGTATATTCGTGGGGGTAGGTAAGTGACACCGCATTCACTACACTTAGATGCAATAATTTTGCCTTCTTTTAAGCCATTAAAGAATTTCTCGTAGCCGTGGCCGAGGGTGTATACGAACTTATCCACATTCATATTGTCCTCTAAGAATCTTGTCTTTCCATTGAAAACATCCCACACACTCATCTTAATCCTCCTCCACAGGCTCAAAATAGAGTATATCAGTTATAGAGCCGGTCCTCTCCTCCTCAGGTTTCCACACAGCCCTAACCCTCTTACCAAATATCTTCCTGCTAGTAACATCTTCTGGATCCACGTTTCCAAGCTTATGTAGTATACCCATTCCAGGTGAAGCCCCGTCCAGCTCTATGACGGCAACGACTAACGGCTTATCCATCCTACCTCTATCGGCAGCAATATAGCTAACCACAGCAGTATTGACTATGCCTGTATCCTTCACATATACCCATTTACTAGTAGGTTTGAAGCAGTAGGAACAGAAGGTCCTCGGTGGTACATAGACGCGTCCACAGTGGATACATTTAATTCCTATTATCTTGCCTTTCCTGAGTTCCTCGAGGAATCTTGACATGGCTATGCCGACACTGAACTGGTATCTCGCATCCGGCTTATCCTCCACATACGGAATTTTACCCGCCTTAAAATCTTCATTCTTATATGGAGTCCCTGGCAACTTCATATCATCCACCTCCTTATACCCTCATAATAACGACAGTACCAATCTGCATCAGATCACCCCATGCTTGTGCCAAGCCGGTCACCGGGTCCTTAGCTACCTGTCGTTTACCCGCCTCCTTCCTTAACTGCCAGAATATCTCCGCCACCTTCATTAAGCCAGCCGCAGCTATCGGATTACCCACACCTAATAAGCCTCCACTTGGATTTATCGGTAGGTCGCCATCCCTCTGTGTCACACCTTCACGCGTCAAAATGGGGGCCTCCCCTTTCCTAGCTAGCTGCAGACCCTCCATGTGATGTAGCTCCTTATAATCGAATGGGTCATATACTTCGGCGACATCTATCTCCTTCCTAGGATTATCTATGCCAGCCATCTTGTAAGCCATCTTACCAGCATAATACAAATACTTGGGGAACGCTAGATCCCTGTTGGTCCAGTAAGTCGTGTCTAGTGACCAGCCAACTCCCTCTATCCAGACTGGTGTATCGGTATATTGTTTGGCGTACTCCTCATTACATAGTACTATGGCAGCGGCACCGTCCGAGACAGGGGAGATATCTAGTCTCTGAACAGGCCAGACAAGTGTCTCAGAATTCAACACATCATCAACAGTTATTTCTGCTGCGACTTGGGCTGCCGGATGGTCCAAAGCATTCCTCTTATTTTTAACAGAAACCAAAGCTATGTCCTCCTTCTTAATATTGTATTTATACATGTATCTAGCCATCTCTAGGGCAAATATCCATATCAAGTTTACTCCAAGTGGCTTATCCATAACAGGGTCGAATATATGGTGGAAAACGAACTGTGGATGAGGCCTAACTGGACTCATCTTCTCCTCGGCTACCACAAGCACCCTATCGAAAAGCCCGGAGGCCACATGCCACCAACCAGCAATGGCTGTGAATACACCGGTACCACCACCAACATATACCCTTGTGTATGGCTTCATGTATCCCCCAGCGGCATCGGTCATGTGTTCACCTTGCATGTGAATACCGTCGAAGGCATCGGGCGCAGAACCGAAGACAACCGCATCTATATCATTTAGGGTTAGACCTGCACTGTCTAAAGCTTGTTTAGCCGCTTCCCAAGCCAACTCGCGACTAGTCTCGTACATCCTCCTCCTAAATAGGGTTAATCCAGCTCCAATAACTGCAACCCTATTTTTGAAATTGATATTCATTCTAGCCATCTTCTTACCACCCCAAGATCGCAACCGCGGCCGAGGGGGATGGATACTCCATTCTAGTCATAACCAGAGCTGTCTCCACATCCCCTCCACCACTCCTCATATACATAACCGCATTATAGAGCTTCTGGAGTCCACCAGCCACCAGTGGGTATCCACATCCAAGGTATCCTCCAAAGGGGTTGACTGGCAGATCCCCGTCGGGATATGTAACCCCATTGTACACAAGCTCGTTGAGGGAATATCCATTATCTAAGCCTAGTGTATAGATACTCTGGAGCTCTCTAAACGAGTATCTATCGTCGATGAACGCCACATCTATCGAGTCGTATGGGTCATTGATATTTGCCATCGAGTAGGCGAGTTGCCCGGCTCTCCATACGAACTCGGGGGCAGCGAAATCCCATTCCTCTATATACGATGAGCCGCTCACCCAACCTATGCCCAGTATTCTCGGTGCATCTACACCCAAATCCTCAACAACTTTCCTACTCGCAAGCACTGCGACTACTGCTCCATCGCTGTATTTACTTATATCCATGCTTCGAAGGGGATAGGAAACCACCTCTGATTCATTAACCATGTCCGGATCCACATCTGCACCATATGGAGCCAAGGGATTTCCCAAGGCATTACCCATATTCTTTGAGACAACTAGGGAGACAGCGTCTCTGTCTACATCCAACGACTCCATAAATATGTTCATCTCCAAACCAGCGAAGACATGTACATTGTCCACTAGGGGACGGTGGATGTATGGATCCAACGCCATCCTCCAAATACTCTGTATATCAACTATATCGCTGGCTTTGCTGTGGGCCTCAACGGCAACTACGTCAAACTGACCAGTATTTATCAGCATGTGTGCATGAGCGACGCCCCAAAGCCCGTCACCCGATACTGTAAAGACAGGCTTAAGCACGGCGCCAAGCTGATCTGGAACGTATTCATCAAATATGCTTATGCCCTCCCAGTAATCTTCAGCAGCCGTCACCATTACATCCAAGTCCTTCCTAGGATCAATACCGGCATCATTATACGCCTTTACAGCAGCTTCATACATCAACTCCTTAAACGAAAATTCGGGCGTCGATGGAGAAAACTTTGTAGCACCTATCCCAATGATATATACATCGCTTGACAATCCACACACCCCATTTAAAAATGCAAAATTTAATTAGACTACCATTGATAATATCACTTGAACGTATTAAAATGGAATATAGACAGTAACAATAAAGATTGCAGTCAATTAATATTAAGGTATACTGTTAGGTGCTTCAACATGGAGAGAGAGGTGGTACTGAGGATCGGACGGCCAGCTAGGGATATTTGGAGAAAAATACGGAACCCAAGGTCCATAAAGAGTCTAATCACTGAGATTGATAGAATCGAGACTTTGGAGGATGATAAGATCTATTTAGTGTGGTTTAAGTTAAATTTAGGTATACTGGAAAAAAGGTATCAGACGATCCTAGAGACAGATATATCTGAAGAAAGCTTATCGATAGATTATTTTATAAACAGTAGGCATATAGAGGTAAAGTGTAGCCTTCAATTAAGAGAGATAAATGATGATGAGACGGAGGTTAGGTTCAGAATTGCTACAAGGCCTAAAAATGCTTTAGGAAAATTGATTGAAGTAGCTATATATGATAAAATTAAGGAATATAAAGAAAATATCATAAATTTAATTTAGAACTGATGTCTAGAAAAGATCTTTGAATAATTGTTGATTAAACAGTTTATAGAAGCGTTTGCCGAGAATCTTATGTTCAAACAGTACTTTACCCATCCTTACATACTTTTCTAAGCCGAGCTCTCCTCCCATTATGCCCAATAGGATGGAGGAAATGGCATCCCCTAAATCCATAAGCATATCCTTAGCATATACTTGGACATCGTATTCACCGAGTTTTGCCGCTTCATTTAATATGAGAAGGATATTGCTATACGCCTGCTTAACATATCCTGATTCACCCTTAATCATCTCCTCCAAGTCGCTAATAAGGCGTTCGTGAGCCTTCTTCTTGGCCATGGTTTCTAGCAGATCTAGCGCATGAATATTACTGGTACCCTCCCAAATAGGTGTGATTAACGCCTCTCTATGCCATCGTTCGATTGGGAACTCGCTCAAGAACCCTATACCTCCATGTATCTCCATCGCCATTCTAGTAATTAATGATGAATATTCAGCAGTATAGTTCTTCACTATATGTGTCAATAGCCTTGCATAATGATACTCCATGGTGTAGGGAGGCTCATCCCGCCATGCTGAATCAAACTGCCTTATTGCCTTGAAGGTAAGTATAGTCCCAGCCCTCAACAGCATCTCCATATAATATAAGTCCCTCTGTATCAGGGGATGATCGATTAGCTTACGCCCAAAAGCCACCCTCTTACCACAGTAGGCCTTCGACTCCATAAGTGCCTTACTCGATATACCTACCGCCCCATTGGCATTGGCCAGCCTAGCAAGCATCAGATTCTCCATAATATAATAAATTCCCCTATCAAGATCGCCGATCAAGTATGCCTTGCTCCTACGCAACTCCACCTCCCCCGTCGGAACACTCACCGTTGCACTCTTCCACTTAAGTCTCCTGACGAAGTAGTTGAGAGAACTATCCTCCCAGAGCCGGGGAACCAAGAATAGGGCCAGTCCCTTCGCCCCTTTAACCGCACCTCTAGGCCTAGCGGAAACTAGGGCTAAGTCGGCCAAACCAGCATTACTAGCAAAATATTTTTTATCTCCATCGAGAATCCATGTACCACCTTCTTGCCAAGCTTGTGTCTCATTGGCTCCCAAGTCACTACCACCCTGTATCTCAGTAAACCAAGTAGCACCCAGAAGAATACCATCTTCCCCTATTAGCCCAGCGAGAAACTTCAAGACATTATTATCCCCATATTTATATACTGCATAAGCGGTTTGATTCGTCACTGTTATTATACAGGCGATCCCGGGATCAGATATAAGGTAGACTGATGCATAATGGTCGAGCCAATTACCTCCTTTATACGCCACTTTTATAACACCAAATTTCTGTATCAAATCGATAATGACTTGGCGTTCAATGGGTGACATCCAGATCCTGTCCACCCTCTCCCCGTCAATGCTCCAAGTTATCAGATGGGGACTGGCAATCTTATCTACATAGTCGGCAGCCTCATATAGAGTAGTCCCGACATATTTTCCCAGTTCATATAGATCTGGCTCCTGCCCCGTATAGAATTTCAGAATATCCCTAAATCCTTCGTCCGCCTCATAGTGATTCAAGCCATATATATTGGTCAAATATTTATAGTAATCCATCTAAACCACTCAAACAGAATATAGAAAAGGATTTAAATATTAAATTTCTTTTCATGAAAGTCAAACC
>JALTTZ010000079.1 GCA_027047855.1 Nitrososphaeria archaeon | reverse complement strand
CTCTTTACAATCAGGTTTAGGTAGGCAATAACATCGATATTAGGTTCCCGCCAGCCAATCGACCTTAGAATATTATGCTTCTTGTTGCCAATCCTACATCTACCACCCCTATATTTGCCTAAATACTCTTTCATCTTCTCATAGAGTACTATGTTTCCGCTTAGTTTAATGGCGTACAATATGCTTATCAGTGAGATTGTTGTAGCTTTCATTCTAGATTGATTATGTTTTAGTAGCTTAAGAGCTACATCCAATGCCGCATCTCTAATTTGGTGGGGTATATCGAGTTCATCACATATCTCTTGGATCTTCCTTTTTAATCTATATACCCTGAACTCCACGTTTGTGGTTAGCATACCTCCTAACTCCCTATATCTCCTATAGGGAACTGCTTCATCATCTTCGTCTAATATAGCTCCACACCGTTTACACAATTCCATTCCATTTACCACTATCCTCTCAGTCGAGCCACACACTGTACATATGTAATTATTGCTCCTCAATAGTTATCCCTATATTGCGGAGGCTTAAACGCCTCTTATATAATTGGAGAAACTGAATTCTATGGTTCTGGAACCTTCTTTTAATATTTAGGTGGATGTTTAGTAGGATGGGGGGAACTGAAAGTATTGTTAAGCTTTTTAAGGTAATTAACCTTAATAATAATAGCATTGTGTAAATAATGGAGATGTTGTGTAATGATGGCTGCTAGTTCATTTCAAAGGGAGTTAAATAGGATTGTTGGTGAGGAAGTTATAGTTGAGTTGAAGAATGGGAAGAAGATTAGAGGGTTGCTGAAGGCGGTTTACCCAGACAATTTGTCGATAATATTGTCGGATGTATCTATGGGAAATGAGCACTTCACATCTATAGTGTTGTCTGGAGACTCTATCTCAGCGATTTATGTGAAGAAGGCGCTCGTCGATATGGATGAGTTGCGGTCAATGCTGGAAAAGATATTCCCACCGAGGGCTATTGTGTACAGAAAGGATTTGGGCGTTATCATTGTTATGGATAAGGTTAGGATAACCGAGAAGGGTGTTGAGGGAGAGCCTGGCCTAGTTTATGACCGGGTTAAGAAAGTTTATGAGGAATATATCGCGAAGAGGAAGGGTTAGTTTATGTGTATATTCCTTTGCTCTCCCTATCAATAAATTCTTTTTCTAGCTCGCTGAGCTTCTCCTCATAGGTATAGGCTTCGTTTAGTATTTCCTCTAGTTCGACTTCTATCCCGGTTACTTCCCTAAGTAGTTTTAAGGCATTGTAGACTCCCATAAGGTCTACCGGTCTATTAGCATCTGCATAAGCGAGAATCCCTAATGCAGGCATCTCATATAGTTCTGCGTAGTATAGGGCATATGCCAGAGGTCCTAATATCCTCACATCCTTCTGGGCATACTTTATCCCTATATTATCACTGTAATAGGAATTGTGTACTATCCTTCCTTCTTCATCCCCCTCTTTGAGACTAGATACCAATCCCCCTATTAAGATTAATCTTTTGGCTCCTGAATCCACCATCCACTTGATAATTCTCTTAAGTAGGTTAGCTCCGCTCTTATTCAGCGGTATGTCTTCAATTCTGATGAGGCCGTAATTCCCCATTGAGTAGATCTCTATCGGATAATGTAGCGTCTTCTTTTCCCCTACTATGATTACCGGATGTATATAATTAGTCTCTATTAGGCCTATCTTCTTGAAAGGTAGGTGTCTCAAGAGATAGAGTATTGAGTAGTATCCAACCTGCCCGATTCCCCTGAATCCCATTATAAATGTTTCAGGTATCTCTTTCTCTTGAAGGTATATCTTCACCAAATCTGGTCTCCTCCTTAATTCTCAATTAATTTTTATATAGTTATCTATATAAGGATATAGATAATACTAATGAGTCTGTAAAGACTTAATAATTAGTTAATACTGTATAAGGTAAATACGTGGTGTTTGGTCTGTGAAGATTAAGTTTCTCGGATCTCCGGAAGTGGTGGGGAGAGCGGCAGTTCTAGTTAATTCTGGCGGAAAGAATATAATCATGGATTATGGGGTCGAGATGACTAGACCCCCAAAGTTTCCTATAAGTTTTCCTCCAAAGGATCTAAATGCTCTCATACTTACGCATGCACACCTAGATCATATAGGTGCGTCTCCTTATCTCTACGTAAGTTGGGGGATGCCGTTATATTTAACCAAGCCTACTCTTGAGTTGGCTGACGTCCTTATCAAGGATTTCATAAAATTGTCTGGTGAATATCTCCCCTATGAGTATATTGATTATACTTATATGGCTCAAAACGCTGAGTTAGTGGATTATAGGAAGGAGTACAGCGTACCTAGTACCGACTTTAAGCTGGAGTTTAGGGATGCAGGCCACATACCTGGCAGTGCACAAGTAATAGTTACTTCCGAGGGTAAACGCATACTTTACACCTCCGATCTCAATACTTATGAGACTAGGTTGCAAAAACCGGCCGACATAAACTTCGAGGACGAGTTCGATATGGTTATAATTGAGAGTACATATGGTTATAAGGATCATCCTAAGAGGGCCAATCTAGAGAAGAGTTTCGTGGAAAAAGTTAAGGAGGTTATAGAGGATAAAGGGACTGTTTTAGTCCCGGCGTTCGCTGTGGCTAGGAGTCAGGAAATTCTGTTAGTCCTTCGGAGTAGGGGGTTTGATGGTAAAATAGTTATGGACGGCATGGCTCTCGAGGTTACAGAGATCTTGCTTAGGAATAGGCAGTATATTAAATCTCCCCGCTCTCTGAAGAGGGCGTTTGGAAGAGTTAAGAAGGTAAGGAGATGGAAGGAGAGAAAGAAGGTTGTTAAAGAGAGTTGTGTAATTATAGCTCCCGCAGGTATGTTGGGCGGTGGAGCAGCCGTTTTCTATATATCAAAATTGTATAAGAACCCTAAGAATGGTATATTTCTAGTAGGATATCAGGCTCCCGGAACCCCGGGCAGAACATTACTGGAGGAGGGTGTGGTTCAAGTGGCTGACCTGACGGGCAAGACAAAGGCTAAGAAATATTACTTCGAGTTCTCATCACATACGGACAGGAGTGGTCTGAAGAACTTCCTTTCACAGCTGTCTGGAGACCCGATCATTACAATTGTGCATGGTGAGGAGGAGGGTCGTCTCGGGGTTAAGGAGATAGCCGAGGAGCTTGGATTTAAGACTTATCTTCCCGTTACAGGTGACTTGTATGTATTTGATTAGAGTATGGTATATGGATGGGCTAAGGGAGTTGATTGAGACCAATAGGGATGTATTTGATGCGGCCCTGAAATTCTATTTTAATGATGCTTATAAACTCAACTTTTTTCAGTTAGGAGGGATGGATAAATACATCGATTCATCTGGCAGGATCAATGCTAAGGAGCTTATACTTGACCCCCCAATCAATACCGGAGGTAATAAACATATTGATATATTATTGGTAGATAGAGACATATACTTGCCCGGCTTCAGCTACGTTTTTGCGGTAACCCACCCGCCCTTATCTAGGATAGTTATAAGCCTTTTTAGGCTTATGAGGAAGTATAGTCTGGTGGAGTTTGAGGATGATGTCGTGGTGAAAGAGAGGCTTTTCAAGGAGATTATGCATGAGTTGGGCCACCTAACTGGCTTGGATCACTGTGAAAACAAGCTTTGTGTAATGGCGTTCAGCAAAAATTTGAAGGAGCTTGATTCAAAGGTTCCATATCCATGTGAAAGATGTATTGAGAAATTGAATAAAGTATCCCGATTTAGATAAGTATACTCTTTTAGTACTCTACTATCTCCACCTTAGCTTTGCTGAGTATCTCTTCAGCCAATTTTTCATCATATAACTTCAACGTATATAGTTTACGTTTAGTCCTCGCCTTTATTTTGATATATTTAGGCATACGATTAACCACAATTATCTTCTGTGCATACTTCATTTTCTCCAGAAACTCGTTGATGTCCTTAATCTCCATAGGCATATTTACCACCCGTCTACACCATCCACAACTATTTAATTAAACTTTCTTAAGCTAAAATTTAAGCTTAACTGAATCTATACATAAATCTTCATTTAAATACTTTAATTAATGTATAACGGGGTATTACAGATGGTCTCCATTTGCAGTATATATGAAGAGGAGTGTTTCACCACTGCAAACGAGGTTGTGAGGTTAGGCGGCGTCATAGTATTTCCTACTGATACTGTTTATGGTGTGGGTGGGGATCCCTTCAATATTAATGTTGTTTCTAGGGTGCTTCATCTGAAGAAGAGGGTATCTAAACCCTTCCCGATTCTAGTTTCGAGGCCAGAGTATGCATATAAACTAATCATTAAGAATGATGTTATTGAGGACTTGGCTAGGAGGTATTGGCCGGGAAGTTTGACGATATTGGCCCCGGCTCGAGTAGATATACCGGCTATTTTTGGTAAGAGTTTAGTGGGGGTCAGGGTTACCGGCCACCCTTTATTGAATAAGTTGATAGATATGGTTGGAGGGTATCTTATAGGGACCTCGGCCAATGTCACTGGTATGCCGGCATCTAGAGAGATTGGAGATGCAATAAGGTATTTTGGAAATGGTGTCGACCTATATATCGATGGCGGCCCAACCAAGGATAAGCCATCCACGGTTGTGGAGGTCGGTACATCTTATATACGTGTTTTGAGAAGTGGTTTGTTAGACGTTAATGAGCTAAAAGAGTATTGTGGTAATAAGGGGTTGAGTTATTATGAATAAGTTTAATATTATTGTTACATGCCAAAGAAATAGGGAGTCGGTCGCTATTCATGAGCTTGAATCCATCTTCTTCCTCCTAGGTGATCCGGAGGCGAGGTTCAAGAAGAGTGTTGTGAAGGGGTTGTTGATTGGCTGGACGAGGCTCGATGTCCATTCTCTTTATAAGGAGTTGAGAGAACTTCTCAAGGAGAGGCCCTTCGATTTCAGGAACACAAAGAGATACATACCAGTCGACAAAGTTGTGGATACAGATATTGAGGCTATCAAGAAAGCTGCGTTAGATTTGGCAGAAAATATACCGGCTGAAGCCAAATACAAGATAGAGATTGAGAAGAGATTCAGTGAGTTAAGCTCAAGGGACATCATAGATGCCATTGCGCCCCATATAGCTAGGAAGGTCTCGCTGGAAGAGCCTGACTATATACTGCTTATCGAGATAATAGGTAATCGGACCGGTGTCTCACTTATACGTCCCGAGGAAATTTTTAGTGTGGATAAAGAACTATTCGGGGGCGCATAGCCACCTTGCCTAGGGTGATAATCCAAACATGTTTAAAATAGGCTTCATAGTTAATCCATACTCGGGTTTAGGTGGAGAGATCGGGTTGAAAGGTAGCGATGGAGTTAGGGAACTCCTCCAAACCATCAATTTAGATTCTAGTCGGGCTGTACAGAGGGCATCCATGTTCATAAATGCATTAGTCTCTCTGGGAACCTCCACGAAAAATATGCAAATATACACTATGAGGGGCTATATGGGTGAAAAAACTGTAAATAATCCATCAATAAAAGTATCTGTCTTAAATTATCCGGATGTTGAGCCAACTATATCCATGCACACCGTTTTGTCGGTTAAGTATCTATATGAAAGCGGTGTGGATGTTCTGGTATTTGTGGGGGGTGATGGGACAGCCAGGGACATATACATAGGGCTGAAACACTATGGTGGTCTGGATTTGCCTGTCCTGGGTGTACCCTCTGGGGTGAAGATGTTCAGCGGGGTGTTTTCTAATCGACCCTCGGATGCTGCAAGACTCATCAACATGTATATGGGGGGAGAGGCGGATCTGGTCGATGGTGAGGTCCTTGACGTAGATGAATATGCATATAGGGGTGATGAACTTAAATTGAAGTATTTCGGCAGTCTCAAAGTAATATCTGGTGGAAGTTTCCTACAGCCTAGTAAAGATATATCCGCTTCTGGTGGAGAGGAGGAAAAGGTGGCTATTGCTAAATATGTAGTCGAGAATATGGAGGATGACGCGGTCTATATATTGGGGCCGGGGTCCACCGTCAAGGCTGTTGCGGATGTATTGGGTGTCTCTAAGACATTATTAGGGGTAGATGTATACTGTAAAAAGTATTATATGAAGGATGTTGCTGAGCCCGACTTATGGCGATTGGTTAACCGAGAGGATAAGGTTTATCTAATATTATCCCCTATTGGGAGGCAGGGCTTTATCCTCGGTAGGGGGAATCTTCAGATAAGCCCACGGGTTCTCAGGAAAATCGGTAAAGGAAATATTCTTGTTCTTGCTACTAGGCAGAAGTTATCGGGGCTTGAAGGAGGTGTTCTAAGGATAGATACTGGTGACCCCGAGTTGGATGATGAGTTGAGAGGCTTCTATAAGGTGATTGTAGGGTATAGGGAATATCGGTATGTCAAGGCTTTATGAATAATTACTTCCGCTCCTTCTCAACACTTAATTTAAATATAGCCATACTTGCCAATTCATCCAGATCACTCTTCATTGGTATATCTAACTCCTCCCATGGTAAATCGATTTTTTCCTTAGAGATTATGATTAATGCTTTGTCTTCATCTGCCTCAAGTAGTCTAGTTATCTTGCTTATTTGGCTCTCCCGGAATAGGAAGGCCGCATACCGCAAGTGTCTATTCCTTATCCACTTCTTGATATACAGGGTATCAATGTAATGGTATAGTGCTGTGACCAATTGTCTATAGCTCCTAATATACCTCTTAGGTATAGATAGACATATAACGTATTCGTCTTTACACAATTTGCTCAAATCAGCATTAATAGGTAGGTTGTAGACGGCTATATAGTATCCAAGTATATCTTCCCTGATCATTCTTTATATCCCAAGAACCTATTCAGAATCTCAACTAAATCTTTATTGGACTCCACTTCCCTCTTAAATTTATTCCAACTCTCGATCTTGAATAGTTGTTGCGCCGTCTCAATGAACTCCCATGGGAAGATTATCCATGCATCGGTCTTCTGGGAGTAGAAGTCTATCTTAGCCTTATTCCAAGGCTTTACATAGATGACGGCCGTATAAACATTCTTTGCACCTTTCTCTAAGAGATGTAGTCTAACAGCCTCTAAGGTCTCACCCGTATCCGCCACATCATCGACCAAAAGTATATTCTTTCCCTTAAGCTCCTCCTCAGGGATGCTCGTATAGATTATCGGCTTCTCCATCCTAACATTCGGCCCGGAGTAGAATCCAGCCGCCACTATCTTAATATCAGGTATGAGGAGTAGGTCGCTCAAGAATCTAGCCGGGATCAACCCTCCCCTAGATATGCCCACGATAGTATCTATCTTCAAGTCTCTATTCTTGATCTCGGTAGCTATATCGATCAGATAGTTGTAAATCTGGTTGAGGGTTGGGAGAATAAAGGTTAATTCGCCCATTCGACTAACCTCCATGAGTATAATTAATAATTACTACTTTGTCACCTGGTGATATATTTGTTTCTAACCCATCAAGTGTATTTATCTCCCTACCATTAACTAGAATTAGGTTCTGGCTATCCATATTCTCAATAACCTCCTGTAACCCCATCTCCTTAGCAACACCTAGATACCTTTTCATAAAGTATTGGTGAAGATCCCTAATCGTCTTTACCTTGTTCGAAGGGATATTAACTTCTTCACCCGTTACTGCTGATAGTGGCCCCTTAACCTTGACCACTATGTATTGCTTTGTATACGTCCTCTTCATAAAATCTCTCACCGACAAATATATTATTACCAAGATACTCAATCTTAAGACCTGAGAGGAATTTAAGTGCTTTATCCAAATTAGTGTTAATTAGATAATCGACCGGCATATTTATTCCTATGAGCCTATATGGTATCACATGCCGTGTCGTCTTCGGGGGCAAATACAAGTTTTTCTTAAATATATCAATAATCTCTCTTTTGCAAATCACTCTATAAGATAGAACAAGCACTCCTTTGAGACCTTCTTTAAACATTTTCCCAATATTCTTCTCATCTATATATGAAGGTTGTCTATTCAGTATGGTTGATACCTTCTCCTCAAAACCCTTGAGTAAATCTAGGAGACTAATAATATCAAGCTGTTTATTATATCTATAGACGAGCCACTCCTCTCCATCATTATACATTAGTTCTATGGGGGTCTCGTGCTTCAGATCCATCTCCTCAATCTTATCCACCTCTATCCGGTCTCCATATTCTCTCCTCAATTCATTTCCCACATTTAAAAACTCTTTTTCGCCGACCCCCTCATATACTCTAATCCATCTATATAGCTTAACCCCCTCCGATAGGTAGTCAAGAGGTATCACTGGAATGTAATCTATACCTAGGTTTCTAAGGGCGCTCCACCTATGTGTTCCATCTATTATCAATCCCAACTTTGTATCTGCAATAATCGGGTCCATAAGAATTCCATCCTCCTTGATAGATTGGGTTATTCTTCTTCCCAATTCCTCGATAATCATCTCATGGGGTCTCAAAGAATCTACAGAAGTAAGTTCTATAACCAATTCCCTATCCATATAACTATAGGATACTACCCTCTGACTCATCATAATTATAAATAATTTAAACTATGAATTAAAGAATGAATTAATATACGCTTGAATTCGTTAATTATTTTATCAAACCAGTGTCTGGTGCTTGAGTAATGTATATTGATTATAGTGACCGGAAGGAATTGGGGCACACAGGTGAGAAAATATCGGCCATTGGCCTCGGCACTTGGAATATAAGGGATAGTGACAATATGGTTGAGGCTATAGTCAAGGCGGTTGAGTTGGGTTTAGATATGGTTGATACTGCCGAGATGTATGGTGACGGATCTGCCGAGGAGACTGTTGGTAGGGCTATACGGTTGGTCGGTAGAGATAATATTTTCATTACGACTAAGATTATGCCGGATAGGTTCAGAGATGAGCATTTGGTTTTTAGGGCTGTAGAGGCATCCTTAAAGAGACTGGGGATTAAAGAGGCCGATTTAATCCTTGTTCACTGGCCTGTAGAGGATATATCCGTGGCTAGGATGATGAAGATAATGGAGAAGGTTGCTGATAAGGGATATACACGATATATTGGTGTAAGTAATTTCCAAGTGGACCACTTAGAGGAGGCTTTGGTGAATCTAAGTAAGTATGATATAGTGGTTAATCAAGTTAGGTATAGTGTATTGGATAAGTCTATCGAGGATCGCCTCCTACCCTATATGATCCGTAATAAAATTACTGTGCAGGCATACACTCCTTTAGAACGGGGTAGAGTTGTTAATAACAAGGTGCTTATC
>JALTTZ010000078.1 GCA_027047855.1 Nitrososphaeria archaeon | reverse complement strand
ATTGGGGTACTTGGACCCACATGCCATGGTTCTTTCCATTCATGGGGTTCTGGGGCTTCGGCGGCTTCTTCCTAATATGGGCGGTATTCCTAGTTATAGGTTACCTTGTTTATCAGGATGCTGAGAAAAGGGGTATGAACGGTGCCTTATGGTTTATCTTGGTTATAATTCCATGGATAGGGCTATTTACTTTAATACTATACTTAATTATTCGAGAGACCTCGAGTCATGGTTCAAGCGACTCTGGAAGAAAGTCTTTGGAGGAGATCTTGGACGAGCGTTATGCTCGAGGCGAGATCTCTAGGGAAGAGTACCTCCGTATGAAGGAGGATCTGAAGAGAAGATAAGGAATAACCTAGGCAGAGTATAAGGGAGTACATTATCCAAGAGAAGTAAGGTAGATAGATATACTTCTTTCCTTTATTTTTTTCTTTGGGACGCCTTTCTATATAGGTGTTTCTAAAGCCTTTTCGCGGTGATTATTATTTTACTACCAGACCATATAATTGTATTATTATTACTGTGTGGGGGCGTCCATGAAGAAACGTAAGCAAATGGATTTAATTACATATTTGGATGAGGTTTTGGGGGATGTTGATAGGTTATATATTGTTCTGCATAGGAGGGCTGACCTAGACTCATACGTATCTGGATATGTTCTCTGGAAATATATTAAAACCTTTCATAAGGGGCTTTCACAATTATATTTCGTGTTTCCCGACGGCTTATCCCAAAGTATGTCCGAGCTCCTCGATCCACGTCTGCTCGAGGTGCCATCCATCGAGGAGCCCGATACGACCGAGAGTTCACTTATACTGTTCGTGGATGTCGGCGGCCCGGGTGTACTATCCGAATATTCAAACCTACTTAATGAAAAGGGAATTAAAGTTCTAATTGACCACCATACTATATCTAAGGTGTTCATGAGACGGTTCGACGCCGTCTTCGTGAACTCCGAGGCATCATCCACCATCGAGATCATACTGGAAAGTTTATCTAAAAAGATGGATGTAGGGGAACTACTGGATCGGGACGAGATGGACGCGGTCATCATGGCCCTACTGGCCGAGACCAGGTTCCTGCAACTGGCGAAATGGAATACCCTAGACCTACTATCCCATATACTACAGAAACACCATCCAGATATACGGCTCTCCCACTTTATGGGAAGAATGCGTAAGGATATGGATCTCTCGGAGAGACTGGCCGTTCTGAAGGCGGTCCAACGAATAAATATCTACAGACATGAGTCGCATCTACTCGCTATAACGAATATCGGGGCCTTCCACAGCACGGTCTCAAGCAAGCTGATAAGTTGTGGGGTTGATGTAGCCATAGTATACTCGGCCGACGACGTATGTAAAGTACATATAAGGATTAGTGACCAGCTCTACGAGAAGGTTAAGATAGATGTGGTGAAGGATATCATCTCGGTGGTGAAGGAAGAGTTCGGTGGAAGTGGGGGAGGCCATGCACAGATCGGCAGTATCGAGCTACCTAAGGAACGGTGTGGAACAGAACTTAATAAAGTACTGCTCAGGATACTCGATTTATTGAGGGAGAAGGGCCTAAACTTCACTCGAGTATAAAGGGAAATGACCGAGGCAGTTGTTCACATCGAGGATTTCAGCTATAAATACCCATATTCTGAGAAGGAGGTGTTACACAACGTTACTCTCAAGATATTTGACAGAGACTTTCTGCTCCTCGCCGGAGCCAGTGGAAGCGGAAAGACCACCCTAGCCCGCGCCATAGTAGGCCTCATACCCCAGTTCTACGGCGGGGAATACCGGGGTGAGATTAGGGTATTCGATATGGACCCCTCCCTAACACCCATTTATAAAATCACTGAGCAGGTGGGCTTCCTATTCCAGAACCCCGAGAACCAGATATTCATGACCACTGTCTTGAGGGACATAGTCTTCGGCATGGAGTTCCGAGGCTTCCCCAGGGAAGAGATGGAGGAGAGGGTTAGATGGATATCACGGGAACTCAATATAGCACACCTCATCGGCCGCAGAACCGAGGAGTTGTCGGGAGGTGAGAAGCAGAAAGTTGCTCTAGCCGGCCTAATGGTCCTGAAGCCGAGGCTACTAATTCTTGATGAGCCTAGTGCATATCTATCTCCGGCGGCCACTAAATCCCTCCTAGAGCTACTGAGGAGGCTCAATAAGGATCTAGGCCTAACAATAGTGATTATAGACCATAGGCTTGACCTAGTAGTCAAATATATCAATAGGATCGTAGTCCTAGTTGACGGTGAGATAAAGCTGGATACAGATGTGAGGAGTGCGCTGCAGGAAAACCTCTCGAAAGAGTATGGGGTGAATATGCCTGTTATATCCAAGCTATATACCGAGCTCAAACGCCGGGGCGTCTACTGTGGCACCCCTCCCCTCGACGCCGATGAATTGGTTTCAAATATACTGGTCGACCAAGAGGGGGGTGGATGAATTGGGCATAGAGTTTAAAGGCGTATACTACAGATACCCAGAGACCAATACCGATGTGCTGCGTAACATCTGGCTGGAGATCGGTGAGGGGGAGGCCGTAGCTATACTAGGTGACAATGGAGCCGGGAAAACAACCCTAATAAAACATATGAATGGGCTGTTGAAGCCCTCGAAGGGAGATGTCTATGTTGATGGGGTGAACACGAGGGAGGTGGAGGTTTCAACCCTCGCCCGAAAAGTAGCGCTGGTCTTCCAATACCCTGAGAAAATGTTCTTTTCAGAGACAGTCTACGACGAAGTCAGCTTCGCGCTTAAAAACTTCGGCTTCGAAAAGAGCCTTATACCCCGTATAGTCGAAAAAACATTGAAAACGTTCTGGCTATGGGAGTATCGAGATAGATCGCCGTACACCCTCAGCGGAGGAGAACAGAGACGTCTCGCCTTAGCCTCGATCCTCTCGTGGGACCCCAAGTATATAGTCCTAGACGAACCCACAGCGGGGCAAGACGCGATCCAACGAGAGATACTCACACACCTCATTAACCGTAAGATTGGGGAAGGCAAAACCGTTATACTAGTCAGCCACGACGTAGAATTCATCGCGGAATTCTCACCCCGAACAATTCTCCTCAAGGATGGGGAAATTATATTCGATGGGGAGGCCGACGACCTATTCCGGAGGAAAGATCTACTAACTAAGTCGGGGCTGGAGCAACCCACCCTATACCAACTAAGCGATAGACTAGGCCTTATCAAGACTGATGAACGCGTAACTTTGGAGTTGTTGGTCGAGTATATAAAGAAGGTGATACAATGTACAAAGTAGCATCAGTCTTCAAATATAGATATATGGAGACCCTCCTCTCCAAGATAGATCCAAGGGTAAAGATACTGGTTTCCGTGCTCTACGTATTTCCAGCCATACTTTTCAGCAACATGGTCCAACTCACCCCGATACTAATACCGATAATCATAAACCTAAAGGCGGGCAAAGTACTAACCAAATACCTAAAGTCCCTCCTCTATCTATCCCCATTCCTAATACTCATAACTCTCCTCAACTACCTCACCATGGGCAACATCATATCGGCACTAATCCCCATCCTCCGATTAATAATACTTATCGGGGCACTCGACATATTCTTCTTCACCACCGACCCCGACGACTTCATACTCACAATGGAGAGCTTAAAACTCCCTCTATCCATATCCCTATCCTTCGCCCTCGCCCTAAGATTCATACCCGCCATGATCGAGCAGATAAATGAGATCGTGGAAGCGCAACTATCCCGAGGCCTACAACTAGACAAAGGAAACTTTATAACAAGGATCAAAAACTATATACCAATAATAATTCCCCTAGTTATACTCAGTATAAAACGCAGCATAGAGGTGGCTGAATCTTTGGAGATAAGGGGTGTACACCCCAAGGCAACACGAACAAAATACATTGAACTGAGGATTAAACGAAGAGACCTCGCCTACCTAGTAATAAACACAGCCATAGTCATAATATACATAATTCTATTTCTATTACTATAATAATTATAACGTAGCCTCAATGGCTATATAGCGCAACTAGAAGCCAGAGCACCCAATGAAATTTTTATATTAATGCAATAGGGATTAATTTTTAAAACCCTAGTGGGAAATAATATATGGAGAAGGGCCCGTAGCTCAGCCTGGCGGAGCAGGATGCTCCTCCGAGACCGGGCTCATAACCCGGGGGTCGTGGGTTCAAATCCCACCGGGCCCACACTTACAAAATACATATTTATTTGTTCTATCTAGAATCTCTGGCAAATTGGTTCCCTAGAGATATATACACCATATTGCTAGAAATGTTAAGCCCCATTAGGTTAATTGGTACCTGGGTGAACTTTT
Source organism: Nitrososphaeria archaeon (assembly GCA_027047855.1). Taxonomy (GTDB): domain Archaea; phylum Thermoproteota; class Nitrososphaeria; order Geothermarchaeales; family JDFR-13; genus WAMZ01. The sequence continues at coordinate 4,938 of JALTTZ010000078.1, read as the reverse complement.
GTGTATAGGGTTGTCTGGATAAAGGTGGATACAGCATTCTAAAATAGTTAGGTGGGCTAATAGAAGTTTGGGAGCGATGGTTAGGGAGGGTTATAACACCTTGGATAATCTATTTTTTGATAGTGGTAGTGGTGCGTGTTTTAATATATTGAGGTTTATCGCCCCTACACAAGGTGTATCTCCATCCGATATAATGTCTAGTCTCGGTGTAAGTAAGGGTAAGGTCTATAGTTGTCTAAACAAGTTGTTAAGGAATGGTTTGGTATATAAAGTAGGCAGAGGAAAGTATGCTGCAACTCACCTGGGTAAAGCAATCCTAAATATGATGGTTATAAATACGTTGGCTGGCAAGTACGTCCTTGATAATCGGGGCAAACTAGATGTCAGTGAGTACATAGATGTTCTGAAGAAGTATGTTGGGCCATCTATAGTTGATAGGTATCTGCCTGAACTGATTGAAATTATAGCGAAGGCGGGTGCAATAAATCAAGAGAGTATTATACTCGTCCTTGCCCACCTTATGTTGAGGGATGGTGTGGTGGACGTGGTTAACGAGCTTGCCAGTAGAACATTATACATCAAAGACTTTAACCGACGAAACATCGTGAAGGATTTGAGGAGGAAGCTTGTAGAACATGGGTTCCACGATAGGGTGAAGCCGCTCCTTGTGGAGTCTGTTATTAGGCTTGAGGAGATGGATAACTATACAATCACTCCTATCGAGGTATTCGGTAGAGGCCTAACACCCCACCCTGATATGAAGAATATCGTATACTACAGCGACTCCGCTTCTCTGGATAACCATAGTATGTATAACGAGATTGTTTTGAATGTGGACTCGAGGGATTATATTGACTCTGTATACCAGGTAATTAGGAGGTCTAAAGGAAGGATAGGGAAATATATTCTGCACAAGGTTTCTGGCGACACTATAAGCGATGAATTATTCCTAAACATGATGCTAAACGACTCTAGTAGGGGAATGGGGGTGTATGTATATAAAGGCACTGAAGAGATTGTTGTAGACGACTCCGGACTCCCCCTGCCTCTCGAGAAGCTCAAAGGAATTGTATACAATGTTTCTTTCATGAAGATTGACTATGGTTTGCTTGATGAGTGGCATATAGATCTGCTTCAATCCCGTATATTCATTAGATCTTTAGTTAACTACGTGGAGATATTGAAGCGTTTCTATGAATTGAGCACCACGTCTCAATGTGTAGTATATATTGGGCTGGAAAATATGGGGGAAAACATCGACCTAACATGGTTTATAGATATGGTCAAAGTGTACAGGGAGGGTCTCGCAACCTCCGATATAATGGTATATCCCTATTTAGATGTTGATTTCTTGGGCTGGGGGGCCGAATATCTGGGTGTGTTATCGAGGGAACTAGGTCCAGTCGGTTTTCCTCCTAAGGAGTATCGACCTATAGATATATTTGATTTGAGGTATGGGTTGGGTAAGCTCTTGAACTCGGAGTTCGGTATGTATAGAATTATAAGTTAGATTCTTTGAGTAAGGCTATGGCCTGAGCTATGTCTCCCCCGGTTAACTGTAAGGCCTTTCTGGCGAGTTCTTTATCGACTCCAGCGCTCTGAGCAACTATATCGAGATCCTCTTCAGATATTTCTATTTCCTCCTCCTTCTCAATTAATTCCTCCTCGCCAGTTATTTGGTATGTAGTTTGGCCGGAGACCTTAACCTTAGCCACAACAGGATTATTTATTCTGATTACATCCCCGTTATCTAGTACAATATCCACGTGGCTTACATTTGAAACTTGTTCCATTGTTAGACCCATTCTTTTCATCATCCTTCTTAATTCTCTATTAGAAAATTTCATTAAGCGTCCCTCCACATACTCAACAATAATATAATTTATTCCCCATAAACAACTAAAATAAATATCTATTTCAAACCCATTTACTATATTACTTATGGTGTAGACATTGATTTGTGAAGTTTGTGGGGCAGTTGTAGATATAGTTTATGAAGTTATATATAAGGGGAATAGAGGATTCGCATGTAAAGAATGTATAAATAAGTATGGTATGATCCGGATTAGAAAGGGAACTAAACCTCCTATACGGGTTAATCGCCCAGTAGCTATATCCCCCTCCCGTAAAGTTGCCGCCTCTGTGAGGAGACGTAGTAAGGGCTTGATGAATGTCGAGGAGGAATTGGTTGAAAATTACGGCTCTATAATCAAGAGGGCTAGAGAGACTATAGGATTGACCCAGGAACAGTTGGCCAAAAAACTTGGCATAAAACTCAGTTATTTGAAGAAGATTGAGAATGGATTGATACCGCCTCCGATAGACTTGGCCAAAAAAATTGAGAGAATATTAAATATACGTATAGTTGCTAGAGTCGATGAGTTGATTGAGGAATCGGCTTCAGTGGAGGATGAATATGAGGACGTCGGCCTTACACTGGGTGATTTGTTAAGAAGGGAGGAGTGGTGAGTGTTTTATATGTTGCGTAAGGCCGTCGCAGTTATACATAATAAGGAGTCGATGAATGAGTTCATCGTATTGGCTAAGGAGGCTGGTTATAGCATATGTGGCATAGTATACTTGAGGAGGTTTACATCATCTGGAGTTAGTCAGGATAAGTTGAATGAGATCAGGAGGATAATGGATGAGTGTGAAGCGGAAAATGTAATATTCGATACGCAGCTCAAACCTAAACACCTATTTAACATAGCTAAAGAACTGGGTATAGAGCCTAAAGATAGGGTGGAGATTATCTTAGAGATATTTAGGAGGCATTCGCCATCTAAGGAGGCGGATCTCCAGATTAAGCTTGCATCTCTTCAATATGAGTTGGCCCGTGCTAGGGAGCGTGTAAGGCTTAGAAGGATGGGTGAGCAAACAGGTATAACGAGTGGTTTGGGTGAGTATGAGGTCGATATTTATTATAAGGAGATAAAGAGGAATATTCAGAGTATTAAGCGTAAGTTGGCTGAAGAGAGAAAACGTAGAGATATACATAGGATAGCTAGGGAGAAGCGTGGTTTCAAGACAATCTCTATAACTGGTTATTACTCATCAGGGAAAACCACGTTATTCAACGCTATAAGCGGGGCTTCATGTCCTACAGGCCCTGAGCCATTCACCACACTATCAACAAAATTTTCAACTATTTGGATCGGTCCATGGAAATGTTATCTAGTTGACACTATAGGTTTTATATCTGACTTGCCTCCATTCATGGTCATGGCCTTCTACTCCACCCTCGAAGAAATCAAGTTTTCCGACCTAGTTCTGCTTGTCATAGATATATCAGAGGATTATGATACGATTAAGAGGAAGTTCCTGACATCGCTCGAGATCCTGAAGAAATTGGAGTATGAGGGGAAGATAATCGCTGTTGGAAATAAAATTGATCTAGTAAATAATAATGATGTTTTGAAGCCGGTGAAAGCCCTTCTCTCGGAGCATGCCGATGATGTAGTCTTCCTGTCCTCAAAGTATGGCTGGGGCGTAGATGAATTAATTAGGAGGATCGAGAGTGCATTGGGTGAGGTCATCAAATTGACTATTCATGTTCCGTATGGAGATGGTCTGTATAACATACTAAACTTCTTGAAAAATTACTCCAATGATGTGAAGCCGGTCTATGAAGATGATGGCGTGAAGATTACATGCAGTATAGCCCGGGACACCTACCAAAGTATTAAAAGGTATGTCGTGGAGCGAGGTGGAAAGATACTTGGAGATATCGATATTAAGGCTGTTCCATAGGGTGGAGCGAGATAAGCGTGTTACTACACACTTAGCGCTGGTGGGAAGAGCTTTCTGTGCATCGAAGATGTTCTATACAGGGGATCGCGACAAGAGGCTTGAGGATAAGATACGGGAGGTTAACGGTAGGTTTGGAGGGAATTTCGAGGTGATCTATGTAGATGATCCTGTTCAGTTAATTAAGTGTTGGAAGGAAGAGGGTGGTATCGTAGTTCATCTAACCATGTATGGTGTACCTCTGCTTGATATCATAGATGAACTACGTAACTTCCGTAAGATATTGTTAATTGTGGGCTCTGAGAAGGTTCCTAGGATATACTATGAAATATCTGACTATAATGTGAGTATCACTACTCAGCCTCACTCGGAGATAGCTGCAGCGGCCGTTTTCCTCGATAGACTTTTGGAAGGAAAGGAGTTCTATACAGAGTTCAGTAATGCTAGGTATAAAGTTGTTCCATCACCTAAGGGTAAAAAATTGATAAGACTTGATTAAGCACATATATATTATTAGAAAGGTGGAGCGTGTATACAGATGAATGAATCCTATGAAGAGGAGGAGTTCCATAAGTCTGGGGTTTATGTTTTAGCAAAGATCGCTGAGGTATTTGGTGGAGAGTTGGGAAGAAAGATTGTTGAGGTTCTTGGCGAGCTTGGTGAGGCTACTGATGCTCAGATCGCCGAGTACCTAGGTGTATCTGAAGGTGAAGTGAGAAAAGTCATATGGGTATTGTCTTCTGAGGGCTTGATCATTTCGCGTAAAAGTGTTAGTGAGACTGGATGGATAACGTTCTACTGGGTTCTCCCCTTAGACCAGATAGATGGGATAATTCTGGGGTTATATAGAAGGATTATTGAGAGGATCGAGGAGAAGATTAACTATGAGTCTCAAAATATATTCTATTGGTGTGGTACACCTGGGCATGAGAGATATACCTTCGCTGAAGCTGCTGACATAATGTTTAAATGTGCCAAGTGTGGAAAGACTCTCATGCCGTTCGACAATGCCAAGATTATTAGTGCATTGAAGTGGGTTTTGGGTGAACTTAAAAAGATTTATCATGGATATTTTGGGAAAGAACCTGAATCAACAGAGTAACTCTATTCTCAATTTTTCTACTTGTTGATGGTTTTCTTATCATTAATCTTGGGAAGCCTTTTCTTCCTTGATTAATATATATTTAAGCA
>JALTTZ010000077.1 GCA_027047855.1 Nitrososphaeria archaeon | reverse complement strand
TTACATTATTGATAAATACTATGCTTGTAATATTAACAGAGAACATTGCTAATTAATCCTTAAATATCTGGGTTTAGTTTATAATCTATTGTTGATATCTTACTTATTTTGTACTTGAGGTGGATGTAGGTTATGTCAAGAAGAATCTATAGCCTTATTCTTGTAGCAGTACTGGCATTGTCAATGATTCTAGTATCTTATGCAGCGATGCCCACAAGGGCTCAGGAGCAGGCTCCTAGAGGCCCATGGGTCGATGAGGTGATTTTCACAGTAGCCCAGGATGAGACTACAGCTGTGGACATGTTAATAAATAATGAGATTCAAGTATACTTCAGGGATATAGGCATTGACAGTTATAACAGGATTAGAGACAATCCGGATATATGGACAGCCTTCTCATACGGACTGTACTATGACTTGACCTTCAACCCTGTTGGTCCAACCTTCCCTAAGACTGGGGAGCTTAACCCATTCTCCGTCCCCAGAATAAGGGAGGCTATGAACTATCTTATTGATAGGGATTACATCGCCAAGGAGATCATGGGCGGTTTGGCAGTTCCAAGGTATACTGCATTGTCTCCAACATTCCCAGATGCAGCTAGGTATGCAGACACATTGAAGCAGATCGAGTTAACATATGCATATGACTTGGATAAGGCTAAGCAGATCATTAGTGAGGAGATGCAGAAGTTAGGCGCTGTTATGCAGGATGGTAAATGGTATTACAATGGTCAACCAGTTACTCTAAAATTCATTATAAGGACCGAGGACCAGAGGAAGGAAATAGGTGATTACGTATCTTCACAGTTAGAGAAGATAGGCTTTACTGTCGAGAGAATGTACATGACTAGCAGCCAGGCTGCACCACTTTGGCTATTCGGTAATCCAGCAGATGGTGAGTGGCATCTATACACAGGCGGATGGATTACAACAATGGTCTCTAGGGACGAGAGTGATAACTTTGATTTCTTCTATACTCCTAGGGGGCTAGGTTGGCTGTCCCCATTGTGGGCCGCCTACAAGCCGGATCCTGTATTTGATGACCTGGCTAAGAAGTTGGCCCAGAGGTCATTCACATCCTTCGAAGAGAGAGATCAGATGATGAGGCAGGCCCTATGGCTAAGCATGAAGGACTCAGTGAGGATTTGGGTTGTTCACCAAACTGCTCCCTGGCCAGCTAGGAAGGAGGTAACACTGGCCTATGACTTGGCTGGTGGCTTCTCAGGTGCATGGTTGTGGCCACACACCTTGAGATATGTTGATCAGGTAGGTGGTTCCGTAAAGATCGCTAGCAGCGATCTACTTGTAGAGCCATGGAACCCAGTGGGAGGTAGCGACTGGATATACGATGCTATGGTATATAGGGCTACTATGTATCCTGCTACTTATCCGGATCCATTTACAGGGCTGTTCATCCCGAACTTTGTTAAGAAGGCCACAGTATATGTAAAGTCTGGGCTCCCCGTTACTAAGACCTATGGTTGGGTTGATCTGATTTTCCAGGATGAGATCACTGTCCCGACAGATGCATGGATCGGATGGAATGCTTCGACTAAGAGTTTCGTGTATGCGCCTGAGGGGACTACAGCTAACGTAAAAGTAGTTGTTGAGTATGACGATAACTTATGGAATACAAAGCTACATGATGGATCAACACTATCATTGGCTGACTTCATCTTGGACTTCATTATAACATTCGATAGGGGTGATCCCGCTAGCCCAATCTATGACCCAAGTTATGTGCCTAACTTAGAGGCATTTAAGGAGGTATTCAAGGGCTTCAAGATAGTTCAGGAGGATCCATTGGTGATTGAGTATTACACGGACACTTGGTATCTGGATGCTGAGTGGATAGCTGCCGACGCTGCTGGTGCATTCGACGCCAACTATGGATATGGTATGGCTCCATGGCATATGATAGCAATAGGTATGCTAGCGGAGGAGAACGGTTTAGCTACGTTCGGTGCCACTAAGGCTGATGAATTAGGTGTCGACAGACTTAACTACTTAACTGGTGGTACAACAGACATATTAAACAACATGTTAGACCAAGCTATACAGCAGGTATATATACCTTACGAGGAAGTTCTCGGTCAGTACATAACTCCTGATGAAGCACTAGCTAGGTATAATAACTTGAAGCAGTGGTATCAAGCACATGGACACTTCTGGGTCGGAGCAGGTCCATTCTATGTGGATAGTGTAGACCCAACGGCTAAGATCATAGTTCTAAAGGCAAACAGGGACTATCCAGACACCGCTGATAGATGGGCAATATTCAGTGAGCCTTTAATACCCGAGATCAGCTTGCCAACCTCGGTTGAGGTTGTATCAAGCTTACCAGCTGAGATTGATGCGAAGTTGACGTTCAAGGGTCAACCATTAACTGAGAACGATATCTCTATGGTGAAGTTCTTATACACAGTCGGTGGTTACACGAAGACTGGAGACGCTATTCCAATGGGTAATGGCGTCTGGAGAATACTACTGTCCGGTGAGGATACGCTGGTTGCCAGTGGTAGGCCATTCTCCTTAACGGTGATTGCTGTATCTAAGTATGCTGCTATACCAGCGTCTAAGACGGTAACTGGTACTGGTGTACCATTCGATGATATCATTAATTCAAAGATTGCTCCGATAAGAGCAGAGTTGCAAGCTCAGTTAGCAGATATGCAGGCATCGATTTCTGATCTTCAGGGAGAGATATCGGATATTAGAGCGTCCATACCATCGGTTGCCCCGTTGCAGGAGACGGTGGCTGGTCTGCAGTCTATGGTCTGGGCTGCTCTTGGCTTAGGTGTTCTAGGCATCATCCTGGCAGTTGTTGCAATACTGTTAAAGAGGAAGTAGATGGATTTTTCTCCATCCCCTATTTATCAATCTTTTTATTTAGTGGTCATATAGAATAGACATTATATTTTTTTAACCTATATTTCCTATTTTTTGGGTATAGGGGGTCATTTTATTTTTTATCGAGGTATATATTTCTAATTTATTAGCACTTTAATTTATAATTTAATAATCTATGTTCACCTTATAGGAGTGTGGGGATATAGATGCGTGTTCCACCATATGCTAAATATTTAGCGAAGAGGGCCATTGTGATTGGGCTTACACTAATTGTGGCGGTGTACATAACGATATTGATAGCTAATATGGGTGGATATGTGGATGAAATAATTAAAAGCGACCTTTTCTTTAAGATATCGACCTCGATTAGACAAAATCCAGCATATAAGAATCTCCCCCAGGAACAACTCCAACAATTGATTAATGATACATATTATAATGAACTCAAAAGGCTGGGGTTTGATAAGCCGTTTATATATCGTAGTTTTGAGTATCTCCGGCGAGCGTTATCACTAGATCTGGGGCGCTCGCTATATATTACGAGTAATACAGGTTCTAGATTTGTACGAACAATCATATTGGAGCGTTTGCCTGTAACGGTATTGTTATTCACAACTACCAATATATTGTTGTTCTTTATTGGCCTGTTTGGCGGCCTGTTCTTATCGCGTAAATATGGAAAATTTATAGATAGGTTCGTCGTTAGTTTGGCTCCATTATCCTCCATTCCAGGTTGGTTCTATGGTGTGTTTTTAATAATCATATTTGCTTCTTATCTGCATATTTTACCTTATGGTGGTATTGTTGATGCACCCCCACCCAAGGAACCACTAATGTATGCTTTAAGTGTTTTAAAGCATATGATTCTCCCGGTGTCCTCTTGGTTGATTGCTTATACTGCGATAGGTATATATGTTAGGAGAACATTCTTCCTGATGTTTTCTAGTGAGGATTATGTTGAGGTTGCTAAAGCTAAGGGACTACCTGATAGACTGATTGAAAGGAGGTACATACTTAGACCGACTCTTCCACCAATATTAACTGATTTCTCTCTAACATTAATTGCATCTTGGTTGGGAGCCATAGTTACGGAGACGATATTCAATTGGCAGGGAATAGGACTTCTATTTTATGATGCGGCAGCGAGGTTCGATTCTCCTGTAGTGGTTGGTCTTGTGGTTCTATATGCATACTTGTTAGCTATTACTGTTTTCATATTGGATATTATCTATGTGATTGTCGATCCTAGAATTAGACTGGGTGTGATGTGAGATGCCGATCAAGAATCGAATTAAAAATGCATTAAAAACGATCTTTTTCTATAAATCTGCATTAGCTGGGATTATACTGCTATTACTTATCATAGGTTTTGCACTTTACACAGTTTATTCGTATCCTTATGAAAAAGCAGTGGCTGATTGGAGAGCGGGAGAGAAGACGTGGTTAGACAATCCTAGGTATGCTCTTCCTGAGTGGATTACTCTTTTCACGGGCGGTAATCCTCCAAAGACCATTATACTGTCAACTACTATGGAGTCGCGTAATGTGAAGAAGATTGTGGTTCCAGTTTCCGGGAATATGAGTTATATTAGGATAGATATGCGTTTCGACTATAACTACGATGATTATCCAAGTGAAATAAACATATTCTTTAACTCTACCTTTGAGGAATTAAATCCTAAGATAGAAGTAGAATGGATTAAGCCTGATGGTGAGAATATTACCTTAAAAAGTATTGTGTTAAACAAGGAGGATAGTTACTATATATCTGTCGATTTGGATACTAAGGATCTTCTTGGTCAGATAGTTAAGGAAAAGTTGGGTTTAAATGAATCTCCGTACATACTTCCAGAAAGGTACTTATTTTCACCATTGAGTGAGGATATTCTTGATCCTCAGAAAGTTGTCGTCTTGAATGGAGAATATACCCTCAGGATCACTGGTTATTTATATGAGAAGAATTCTGACATAGATGTTAAGCTCGTTGTTTATGGTAAAGTGTATGGATGGGCTGGTACTGATAATCTAAGAAGACCTATTTCAATTGCTATAATGTGGGGAACGCCTATAGCGCTTTCATTCGGTGTAACAGCAGCAGTTACTATCGGATTGATACAAATGATTATTGCGGCTATTAGTGCTTGGTTTGGAGGACGGGTTGACGATTTAATACAAAGAATTACGGAGGTTAACTTAATATTGCCTTTCTTCCCTATCCTTTTGATGATATCAACATTCTATAAGTTCAGTATTTGGGTTCTATTGCTAGTAGTTATTGCTCTGAGTATGTTTGGTGCTGGGGTTAAAAGTTATAGAGCGCTGTTCTTACAGCTTAAAGAGTTTCCGTATGTCGAAGCAGCCTTATCATACGGAGCCAGTAACATGAGGATAGTTTTCCGATACTTAATTCCCAAGATATTGCCTCTTATAATACCCGGTATGGTACTTTCCGTTGCCGACTTTGTTTTCTTGGAGGCTGCGTTGGCGGTATTGGGTCTCGGTGATCCAGATGCACCTACGTGGGGGAAGGTAATTAATGATGCTTTGAGGGATGGAGCATTGTTTAAGGGATATTACTACTGGGTTTTGGAACCAGCTTCACTTCTCGTATTGACGGCTATATCATTTGCTTTGATTGGTTTTACGCTTGAGAAGATATTTAACCCACGTTTGAGGGAGATGTAGAAAATGTCCATGCATCTTGAGGTTGAAAATCTATATTTATATTATAAAACGCTGAAGGGGATAGTCAAAGCAGTGGATGGAGTATCCTTCCAACTTAAGAGAGGCGAAGCTATGGCGTTAATCGGTGAGTCGGGCTGCGGAAAGAGTTCTCTTTCACGCGCTATTCTTAGGCTTTTGCCTAGGAATACCTACAAGTACGAGGGGGTAATCAAATTAGATGGAGAAAATGTAATGGAATATAGTGATGAGAAGTTCAGGAGGGATATAAGGTGGGTCAAAATCTCTTATGTCCCACAAGCAGCTATGAATGCCTTGAATCCTGTAATTAAGGTGGGCGATCAAATAGCAGAGCCTCTAATAATTCATACTAACACTAGTAAGGAGGAGGCTTTGGAGAAAGCTGCTAAAATGTTGGATATTGTTAATATTCCAGCTGATTTTATTAATAGATATCCGTTCGAGTTAAGTGGTGGTATGCGTCAGAGGGTTGCAATAGCCATGGCCTTAGTTACGGACCCAGAGCTCGTGATTATGGATGAGCCTACATCAGCATTAGATGTCCTCACACAAGCGAATATTATGAATGAGATGAAGGATATTCGTAAGAAAATGAATTTAACCCTTATTTACATCACTCATGATATTTCGGTATCTAGTGAATTGGCTGATAAAGTTGCCGTTATGTATGCTGGGGAGATCGTTGAATTTAGTGATGCCGAGAGTTTCTTCAAAGAGCCTTCACACCCCTATTCAAAGTTGTTGCTATACAGTGTTCCTACTCTTAGGGTCGATAGGGAACCAATTTATATTAAGGGACAGCCGCCGAGCCTTATTGACCCTCCAACCGGGTGTAGATTTAAGGATAGGTGCCCATATAGGTTTGAAAAGTGTGAGGAGAAGCCTCCTACAGTATCGACTAATGGTGGGTTTGCGAAGTGTTGGTTGTTAGAGAAGAGGTGAGTTTTAGGATGTCTGGTGAGAGATTACTGGAAGTCACTGGGCTTAAGATGTATCACGTTATAAGGAAAGGTCTATTTGGTGGAAAATTTTACATTAAGGCTGTAGATAATGTTGACCTGACCCTTGATAGGGGTGAAGCATTAGCCATAATTGGTGAGAGTGGAAGTGGTAAAACTACGTTAGGTAAAACTATCCTTAGGTTATATGAACCGTTAGATGGTAAAATAATTTTTGATGGGAGAGACGTTACCCATATTAGACGAGGAGAGTTAAAGAAATATCGTAGGGAGACAGGCTTTGTTCAGCAAGATCCATATGGTGCATTACCTCCATTCATGAGTATTAGGCAGATACTAGAAGAACCTCTAAAGATCCATAAGATCGGTACCAAGGAGGAGCGTTTGGAGAAGGTTTATAAAGCATTGGAAGAGGTTAGGCTAACTCCTGTTGAGGACTTTATTAATAAGTATCCTCATATGTTGAGTGGAGGTCAGCAGCAGAGAGTTGTTATTGCTAGGTCTATTATTACTGATCCTAAGCTTGTGATTGCCGATGAACCGGTCTCTATGCTTGACGCCTCAGTAAGGGTTGAGATTCTAAGACTTATGGAGAGTATTCAGAAGAAGTATAAATTAGGTATAATTTATATATCACATGATCTTTCTACAACCAAATATTTCTCAAGTAGGATAAACATTATGTATGCAGGTAAACTTGTTGAGGGTGGACCAACTAGGGAAGTCATATATAATCCCATCCATCCCTATACAAGGTATTTGATTAATGCTTTGCCGGATCCAGATGCAAATAATAGGTTTGTTAAACGTGATGTTCCTCCTGGAGAGCCTCCGAGTTTAATAAATCCTCCGACTGGGTGTAGATTTTATCCCAGGTGTCCCCTGTTCATTAAGGGATTGTGTGATGTTAAGGAACCTGGTTATACGTATGTGAATGAAAATCATTGGGTTAAGTGTTGGTATTATGAGGAGAACCGATGATTACTACAAACGGTTAATGGTTATATCTGGTATACTTATGTTTGTTGCATTTATAGTTACGTTCCTGATGGTTATCCATGTAATTCCGGAACAGTATTATATTTTTTCGTTGTTAACTTATGCGATCTCTTTTTTTGGTCTATACTTATTCCTCTATGCTTATTATCAGTACGTTTCCCCGAAAGAGGAATCTAGCGAGGTTTAAGTGCTAATTAGTATTCTAATTATATAAACGGGCTTATCTATCTTTTTGTTTAGACTATTTCTTTATAATTTGGGTTGTGGTATACATTAGGAATTATTTATAAGTAACTTTGCCAATTTTTGCTAATCCATTGCGAAGCCGATGCTAGAGATAGAGGTGCTGATGCTTGACTAGTAAAGAAAGTGAAGTGAGAGGCCTTAGGAGGGAGATTGGTTTACTCGGGGCTTTCTCGATGGGTTTTGCTGACGTGGGTGCCGATGTCTTTTTGGCTATTGGTATTGTCACTTTGTATGCTGCTGGTTTTTCGCCTCTAGCTTTTCTCATCGCATCTATATGCTATATTACAACCGGATTGGTTTATGCTGAGTTGACATCATTGTATCCGTTGGCTGGTGGTGGTCAAGTATTTGGATTACGGGCTGGTGGAGATCTGCTCGGCTTCGTGGTTGGTTGGGCTATCTTGCTTGATTATATTCTGGATATTGGGCTGTTCTCTATTATATCTGCTGGTTATCTATCTTATCTCTTTCCTTCTTTATCTGAAAGTTTACATCTAAATGTTTTAGGTGTTTCTTTAAGTGTATCTAAGATTGGTATAGCTGCATTCGTTATAGTTATATTCCTTATATTAATTAATTTGATTGGTATTAAGGAGTCGAGTAGGTTCAATGAATTTCTGGTTCTTCTGACTTTGTCAACTGAGATATTAATATTGGTTACTGCTTTTTTGTTGGCATTTAAACCCGACCTATTTATTGAGCAATTGAAGTTTTTCGGGTCCCCTGTTCGTGAGTCGCATGTCTTCTATACAGGCTTATTACCCACCAATGAGGAGAATTTCATATATGCTGTTACTTTAGCTATGAGTAGCTTCATTGGGATTGAGTCTATTGCCCAAGCGGCTGAGGAGACCAGAAATCCTTGGAAATATATTCCGAAGTCTTTTAAATATTCGATCGTGGCTGTGGTCTTTTTTACATTATCCTTCTCTATTTTGGGTCTGGGTGTTATGGGTTGGGAGGGCCTCTCTGAAGCCATTTACAATCCTATTGCCGCTATAACTGCGAAGGTCCCGTATTTTGGGGTATATATGGCTAGTGGCGTCGCTTTAGTTGCTTTCTTAATAACTCTTGTCTCCACTAATACTGGAGTTATCGGGGTATCTAGAGTTTCGTACAGTATGTCGAAATTTAGGTTAATTCCTCGAGCCTTTAGTAAATTGCATGAGGTAAGGGCAGTTCCATATATAAGTATTATATTTTTCGGATTGATTGGTGGGGCTTTGGCTTTAACTGGAGATCTGGAAATGGTCGCTGGGTTATACAATTTTGGTGCTTTACTTAGTTATATATTGGTTAATTATAGTCACATTAAGATTAGAATGGTTGATAAAGAGTCCTATAGGCATTGGAAGACCCCGCTGAATATAAAGATAAAAGGCCACGAAATAAGCTTAATTGCTGTGTTCGGGCTTTTATCAACGTCCATATTGTTTACTTTGGTAGTTGTTTATCATCCTTGGGGTAGGATTCTGGGGTTCTCATGGGTTTCTCTAGGGATTCTTCTATTTGTGGGTTATAGAATTTATCAGAGAAGGAGTATTAGGGAGAAGATGGCTAGCAAGCTGTTGAAGCCTATTATTACAAGATTGAGGACTATAGTGGTGGTGCCCTCGATCTCGGAACCTCAAAAGATATACAGGACAATCTATAATAATCTGGAGGATATTCATGAGCTTATCCTAGTGAGCAGGGTAGATATACCGCCTACATATATAAGGGATATCAATATCAATTGGAAGGATATTTACCGGTTGAAATCGGAAGTTGAGAGTTTCTTGGAATCTATATGTATATTACTTCGTGCCTCTGGTTATAAGTGTAGTTATTATTGTTTGGTTGGTCCTGAGGAGAGTTTGGAGCGTTTCATTAATGAGGCGAATCCTGATGCTGTTGTCTTGATAAGTGGGAAGAAACCTAGAGGAAAAGGAAAGAGAAGAGAGTTTATTAATATAAACAAGAATGTTAGTATTATGTATCTATATATCCCAGAAATAGGTGAAGAGTTTTGAGGGCTATAGTTGAGATTGTGGTGGAGCCTAAGAAGCTTGAGGCTGTGTGTAGAAAGGTCGCCAAGTTACCAGAGGCTGTTAAGGTGTATGAGATCACTGGTGAGTTCGACGTGCTTGTTGAGCTTGAGGTGGACAGTATCGTCACTTTAAGGGAGATACTTAGGGATAAGATTCTTAAAATTGATGGTGTCAAGACTACTTATAGTAGTCTTGTCTTGGGTGAGTGGAAATAGTGGTTAAGAGCATACTGATCCCAATAGGCCCATATACTGACGCTGAGCCACTGTTGCAGGTAGTTGATTTAGTTAAGGATGTGTGGGAAGCAGAGATAACACTGTTGGGAATAATTACTATGCCTGTTGTGACGTCTATAAATGAAGAGGAGGTTAAAGACCTCAAGCAATATCGGGAGTTAGATGTTCACCTTTCGTATGTGGAAAAACTGTTTAGTGATATCGGATTGAGGAATGTTTACAAGAAGATCATAATCTCTAGAGACGTTCCTTCGGCTATCATAGAGGAGGTTGCTACAGGTGGGTATGATTTACTGGTCTTAGCTAAGAGACGTAAACCACCTTTGGTAGTTAGGCGTAGTGTCAGTAAATCAGTTATTCCTAAGGTGTCTATACCTGTGTTGGTTTTGACGATGGATTAATTATGAACCAATTAACTAGATTATCTACACCTTTTTTGAAGGCGCTTCTCTATAGTTATAAGGTGGGGCCGGAGGAGGCGGTAAATAGATATAATGTAGTTGCTAGTGAATTTATGGAGATATACTCTAAATATGTTAGTGATTTAAGGAGTGTCTCTTTTCGGGAGACTCTAATGGGCTTGTTGCTCGGTAGGGGGGAAGCGCCGGAGGATATTGCTGAGCTCATCGTGTGGAGGGATTTTGAGCATCTTGTCTATAAATTTTTCGAGGCTTTTGGTTATGATGTGTTGAGGAATATCCGAATTACTGGCCATCGTTATGAGATTGATGTGTTGGTGAGAAATTTATTTGGGAAGTTTTGTTTAGTGGTTGAATGTAAGCAGTGGAATAAAGTTCTATATAGGTCTAATGTTGAGAAGATAGTTAATGGCTTGGTGTCTAAAGCTCGTCTCATTAAGAAGACTGGATCATGGGGTTGCGGGTCAGTAATACCTATTATTGTCACTTTGAGGAGGGGGTATCTGAGGATATATGATGGGGTTCCTATTGTATCCATTAATTTATTGAAAGAGTTGGTTAAAGATTTGGCTACTTTGGTGTATAGTGGTGAGGTTAGGATTATCTAGCCAATACCTCTTTTACCTTCTCTCTTCTCACTTTCTCTAATATATTAAATCCACATTCTGGGCATTGTAGATAGCTCATCTCGGATATCTCTCTTGCAGTAGATACTTTTCCGCATTTGAGACATCTAAAACTTATGTCGGTCGTGTAGACCCTAATATTCTTCATTTTTCTTCACCTTAGGAACAGTATAATTATAAAGAGTTGATATTTAAATATCTTTACTAGTAACTTTTTCAGATTCTAGTGTTTTGAATGAGTGTATGTTGTTGCGTGGAGGAGTCTATAGATGCGGATAGGTGTATTTCTTTCGACTAGGGAAGATGTGGTTACTTTCTCGCCTATTTATTGGATGTTAAGGAAGGCGGGGCACAGGGTTTATTTGTATGATGTTGGTGTTGAGGCTGGATGGTTTGAGAAGGGTTTGCAGTATTTGTCTCTCGATTATGATAAGCTCTCGGGACATTTTGATAAAGATATTCCCGAGGAATTTATTTGGAGTGAGTTGGAGAAGCTTTTTGAGAAGATAGAGTTTGATTATGTATTCTTTATAGGAAGGGATGTAAATATTCTTCCCTACCTAAAGTATTGTTATGAAAATGGAATTAAGACGGTTCATATCGGCTCTGGATTGAGGAATTATGACCTTTCTGTTAGAGATCTGGTGAGCCAACTTATAGACAGATATTCTATGATTAATTTTACTTATTCGCCTGTTCATACTAGGAACTTACTGGAGGAGGGTTTTGATCCGTCTAGGGTAGTGTTAATCGGTTATCCTATTCTTGAGCTTGTTAGTACTAAGTCGGGCGAGGCGGTTATGAAGTCTACTATATTGGATGAGTTGGGTGTGGAGGAGGGTGATTATGTACTTATTATTCTATGGCGGAGGGAGTCTCTTAAATATATTGATGGGTTGTTGAGGTTTTCTGAGTTAGCTAAGGAGTATTTGGTGTGTCCGTTGCCTAAATGGGGGAAAAGACACTTAATGAATTTGGATAAATATTATTCGTTGATGGAGCGTTATGATATTACCTTTCTTGAGACGATGGATATTATGGATCATTTATCACTAATTATCAATGCTAGGAGTGTTATAACTGATGTCGAATGGATATATGTCGAAGCTTCTGTTTTGGGTAGGCCCTCTCTATTGTTGTTGGATTCGGGCGAGAGGCCGTTGATTCTGGACGGTGTGGAAGTCAATTATCTAAATTTTGGGGAAGGCGTGGAACAAGCTATAGTTAATAGGTATTTAAAGAGAAGTGATGGGAAGATTAGAAGGATGCTTGATGCTAGTTTAATCAGGGAGCGTATATTGGATGCCATTAGGCGTTTTAGCGGGGTTTTCTTAAGAAATGAGATAAAACTATATGGATATGTAGATGGTTTTTTCAAGGAGGTTTCGAGAACTGATTTTGTTCCTTTCGAGTTGAGAAGGTTTTTGGTATGAAGGTTTTAATTGTTTTGCCTACGTATAATGAGGCTGAAAATATAATAAATCTTCTTGAACGAGTTAAATATATTAGAAAATTCTTTAGCCACAATATTAATGTCCTTGTCATTGATGATAATAGTCCCGATGGCACTGCTAGACTCGCTAAGGAGTATTCCAAATTTCATCCTTGGGTGTATGTATTTGTAAGGAGGGGGAAGCTTGGGCTGGGCAGTGCATTATTAGTAGGCTTTAAATACGCGTACACACATGGTTATGATTGCGTAATTAGTATGGATGCGGATCTTCAACATAATCCTTTTTATATCCCCAGAATGGTCAAGGCGCTTTCCAATGGAGTTGAGGTTGTTGTGGCCTCTAGATATGTCACAGGAGGGAATGTGGTTGGTTGGAGCTTGTTGAGAAGAATAGTTAGTTTGGTGGCGAATTTATATGCAAGATGTCTTCTTAGACTCGGGGTGAGCGATGTTACTACAGGTTATAAATGTTATAGTAGGCGAGCTATAGCTATCATTATTTGGAGTGGGATTTTTAGTAGGGGATACTCTATTCAGCCTGAGACATTATATATTATTAATAGGCATGGGTTGAGCGTCTCGGAAATTCCTTTCGTGTTTGTTAGTAGGGCGGCGGGTAAATCCAAAATGGATCTCGGTGTTATTCTTGAGTTTTTTTATCTTGTGCCCCAGTTATTGGCTAAACATAAAGTTTAATATCCGTCTTTATTTTCTCTCTGTAACATAATTAATTTATTGGTTGTTTGTATCTAAATATAAGAGTAGTGTGTTTAATGGGCTGGTGAACCTTATGATGAACCTAATAGGCAAAGTCCTTCAAGTTACTGTTGACGTTGCTCAATTATTCATTATTCTAATAATATTCATTATTATTTTAACCATATTGTACAATTCTATACGTATAGTTAAGGAATACGAGCGTATTGTAGTTTTTAGATTGGGGCGGGCCATCGGTGTTAAGGGTCCGGGGATAGTCTTTCTTATTCCCTTTATCGATAGACCTTTCGTGGTGGATTTGAGGGAGAGATATTTAGAGATCACTAAGCAGACATGTATTACCAAGGATAATGCACCTGTCGACATCGATTTTCTAATCTATTTCAAGGTCTTCGATCCTATGCAGAGTGTGATAAATGTACAGAATTTTGAGGGAGCCGCTACCGGTATAGCTACCACCACATTGAGGGCTGTTATAGGTGATATAAATCTTGATGATGTTTTAGCTCGTAGGGAGGATATAAATAAGATACTTAGAAGTAAGTTAGATGAGGTCACGGAGCGCTGGGGTGTTAAAGTTACCAGTGTCGAGATTAGGGAGATTCTGCCGCCTAAAGAAGTTCAAGATGCTATGATCCGGCAGATGAGTGCAGAGAGAAACAGGAGGGCGATGGTTACTGAGGCCAGTGGAAAGAAGGAGTCTGCTATACTTGTTGCTGATGGTGAGAAACAGAGCGCTATACTTAGAGCTGAAGGTGATAAGAGGGCTGCTATACTTCGTGCGGAGGGCTATGCTGAGGCTCTCAAGACTATATTTGATGTGGCTAAAAAACTAGATTCAAAGACTATGGCCCTGCAATATTTGGAGATGTTGAAGGAATTGGGTAAGAGTGAGTCGACTAAATTTGTCTTGCCGATGGAGATATTGAGTTTAATTGAGTCTATTGGTAAGTTTGTTAGGGAGTCGGGTGAAAAAGAATAGGGGTTCGTTATTTGTTTCTTCAACTTTATCTATCCATATTTTTTATAATTAGTATTGGTTGAGGACAGATGTCTAAAAGAAATCATCTAACTTTGTATTTATTTGCGGTATTCTTCTTAATAGTAGTAGTTTTGGATGGTTTTTCCGTTGTCGGTGGTCAGGCGGATAAGGGTACCGTATATGTTATTGATTTTGAGTCGACAATAGATTCTGGATTAGCTGATTTATTGAGTAGAACCATTCTTCATGCACATCCAGATACACAGGCAATTATCTTAGTCTTGAATACTAATGGTGGATATTTGGGTGCTACTGAGGCTATAGTAGATGAGATTATCAACTCGCGTGTACGAATAATAGTTTTTGTTCCTCCGGGAGGTAGGGCTTTTTCTGCTGGTGCCTATATCGGGGTTGCGGCTCATAGTCTCTTTATGGCTCCTGGCAGTGTTATTGGCTCGGCTGAGCCTAGATACATAGGTGGTGGGGGTTCTGATCCGAAGGTAGTTAATGCTATGGCTGAGTGGATGGAGTCCATTGCGTTGATGAGGCAGAGGAATTCAACGGCTTGTCGTTTAATGGTTACGCATAATCTTGATTATACCGCGGTTGAGGCGGTCCAGATTAGGGTTGCGGACTCTGTGGTTGAATCATTGGATGATGTATTGTCTATGGAAGGCTTACCGGATGCGAAGGTTGAGTATGTTGATAAGGATGTTAGGGCGAGTATTTTATCTGTTTTGTCGGATCCATTTGTTTTAGGTATTCTATTGGATCTTGCAGCTTTATTAGTATTGATTGAGGTTGTTCATCCGACTTATGTGGGTGGAGTGGCTGCAGGGGTTGCTTTTATATTGGCCCTTTTGAGTCTAGGTCTAATATCCGCAAACACCACTGCTTTAATTCTACTTATTCTGGGTATCTCATCAATTATATTGGAGTTAAAGATTGGGCATGGTGGACCTGCAGCTGTCGGTGGTGTGCTGATTGCCTTGGGTGTTATCTTGCTATATACTAAGGAGTATTTTATATGGACATTTAATTACACTGCACTAGTTACTGGAGGGTTGGTTATCATTGTTCTTATAACGGGTATCGCTGGCTTCTATTTGCATAAAATAAGGGAAGTTTTGATGAAGAAGTCATCGCCACTTAGCATGGATGTGCTTATTGGGAAGATTGGGTATGCAAAATCGAGGATTGAGCCAAATAAGCCAGGTATTGTTTTAGTTATGTCTGATTATTGGACTGCTTATTCTGATGAGGTTATTGAGGAAGGTGAGAGGGTAATTGTTGTAGGTATAGATGGGTTGAAGTTGAAAGTTGCCAAAGAAGGGAGTTAGATAGGTGTTTGGTAACCCCACTTTTCTAATGCTTTCCGAAGTTCTTTGCTGCGTTGGGCCGCCTCATCTAATGGTGTTTCATTAATTGTCGCTTCTATAGCAGCTCTTACAGCTCTACCTCCTGCACTTGGGCCGTCGGGGTGGCCTAACACTCCTCCTCCAACCTGAATAATAACGTCTCTACCGAATATCTCGATTATTTTGGGTATTAAGCCTGGATGTATCCCGCCACTACTGACGGGGAAAATCGGTCTTATGTTATGCCAATCCTTCTTCAACAGCTTTAACTTCATGTTTCTTCTACTATCGTGTTCTCTACATATCTTTATTAGTGCTGTTACATCTTTGAGGGGTGACTCCAGTTTTCCAACTACAGTTCCTACGTGGATATGGTCTACACCTATTAGTCTTGAGACTTCTGCGACTACTTTCATGGACATGCCGTGTCTCCTGTCTCTTGTGAATGCTGCGTGGAATGCTCTGTGTGCATGTATGGCTAAACCGAGTTCTAGGTCGAGTTCTTTGAATGCTTGAAGGGCTGACCAACCGACCGTAAGTATATCGATCATTACGAATTCTCCACCATGGTCCTTCACTAGCTTGGCTCGTTTCACCATCTCGTTGAAGGGGGCAGTTATGTTTATTAAATAGCCTTTTCTCTCACCTGTTTCCTTTTCCATCTTGTCTCTCATTCTGAACATCTTTGATACTCTCTCTTCGAATTTTATGAATGATTGACTTGTTAAGTTTTCATCATCTTTTACTAGGTCTATCCCACTAGACCAAATATCTTTTGCCACCTCCACATATTCATTTGTGTCTAGCCCTACCTTTGGTTTTGGAACAGTCGCAGTAATTGGTCTATCGAATACTCTGAGTATTTCTCTTACACCATTTATTCCGTGTAGAGGACCTGGAAAGCTCTCTACTATGGACTTAGGCCAATAGACGTCCTCGAGTCTAAGCTTTTTCACCGCCTTCATTCCAAATATATTGCCCGCTATGCTGCTGAGTATTTGACTCATATTTCCTTTTTCGAATAGTTCCGAGGGATATGCCACCTCAACCCATGGAGGTTGTATCCTATATGCCTTTGCAGCTAGGCTCCTTATTCTAGGTGTATCGAATGCCACTTCTGTCCATGTTCCGTTTGATGATTCGGAAGCAACTCTGCCAGCCGCCTCCTCGAAAGTTATTCCTTTAGCTGGTTCTATTCTAAAGAGGACGATTAAATCTTTCTCGGTTGGTTCATAATTTGTATCTACAAAATCAATATATTTCATTATTCTTCCCTCCACTCTATTCTTTGAATATCTCTCCTAACTTCTTCTCTCTCTTCTTCACTAGCTATCTTTGAGAGATATTCTTCCGCTTCAGAAAAATACCTGAGGAGTAGGATATCTCCCTCCTTCAGTGACATGCCTGTTGTTGGAGGGACTATTAACCAGTTCCCACCTTTCTTCATCGCTAGTATTTCGATGCCCATTTTATCCAATTCCAATTCATCTATGGTTTTACCCTTCATTTTGTTAGTGACCTTTATTAATGCCAGCCTTTCATCCGACTCCTCGATCGCCTCCTCGATTATGGGGTGAGGCTCTAACCCCTCTCTTATCGAGTATGTTAGATCCATAGCAGCATCACCTATTCTTTCACAAGCATCTGCTATGGAGACCAGGCTCAGTTTCTCTTCATTTTTCAAATCATCAGACTCCATAACCATTAGTTTAAATTCATATGTGAAGCGGTCTAGAGTTTCTTCGATACTTTTCAATTCTTCTGCTAATTCTTTGCTATGTGTGAAAAGAATTGAGTATGCTAGATCGACCATGAATTCCGATATATCTTTAATATTGACTAATAGATCGATTATTCCCTCTTCGATTTTTTTGATAGCTCTTCCTCGCCTTTCTTTGCCAATCTTAGATAGTAAGGTTCTTATGTTTTCCGCTAGACCAGTAATGAATAGGACATCTCCGGGTTTAATTACCATGTTTTTCTTGGGTGATAAATAGTACTCCTTATCTCTTCTAATAGCTATAACATCGAAGATTTCACCAATAGTATCATATATTTCTCCTATGCTTCTGTTTGCCAGTATACTTTTCTCGTCTATCTTTAAGCTATACACGAGAGTTGTTGATGTGCTTAGAAATAGGTCTTCTAGACCAATGTCTATGAAGAGCCCCATCTCAGCGAGTAATGCTATGTCCCCGGCTGCATCACTCAATTTATCCACTCCTATTAAATAATCGAGTATACTAACTAATCGTTCGGCGTCCCATCTATCTCTCGTTGCAAGGGCTGATTGCATTATCAATATGCTTTTCAACTCGTCTATTCTATTCTCTATGTAATGTATTTCTTTCAATAAGTCTTTATCGCCTAGGAAGATACTGCAATAGGATAGGTTTACCATCAATTCTGATAGATTTTTAATCTCTTTTAGGATGTCTTTAGCGGGAATGGGTTTATAACTGACTTTACCGCGTTGTCCCAACTTCCTCAGTCACCAAAATATTTTATACATATGGTATCAATTTATATATCTACATATCTTTGTACATGTGTTCGTTGGCGAGGGGGGAGTATGCGTGTATTACGTGATATGCTTGATCCCATGCTGCTCCCCCCGTTGATTATGGCTATATCTACTGGGCTAATAGACCTCATACCCGGGTATTTGTTGAGTGTTTCGGCAGGGTTTATATCGTCTATACCTCTTATTCTATTTATATATCCACAATTGCTCAGTATGAGAGGTACTATTGGAGGGATCTTTAGTGGTAGATTGTCGACCAGCCTCCATCTAGGTGAGATTAAACCTCAATTTTTTGATAATACTACGGAGTTCTATACCCTTTTGTCAGTAGTCTCTACTTTATATTTAGTTGCGGCCTCCATCATCACCTTCTTCTCGCTTCTCTTCTCCATTTTCGTTTATTCAATTGAGTTTTCTCGTGTGTTGAATATTGCGTTACATATTTTTTCCACATTTTCTCTAACCCAGTTGGCGACTATCCCGGTTTCTTTGGTAATAGCTAAGGTTAGTTATACTAAAGGTTGGGATCCCGATGTAATTACATATCCCTTCACGAGTTCGTTTGGAGATCTTTTTATCACGGTTTTTTACTTGGTTGTTGGGCATCTTATCTATGTCTTCGATCTAGGTTTTCTGGCTCTTATATTTATAGTGCCTATTATTGTACTTCCCATTGTCTTAATCAGGTTCGGTATGGATAAAAGGCTTTTTTATAGGGAGTTGGGGGAGAGTATCGTTTCAATAATTATCTCTGGATTGATTGTGACTGTTACTGGCTACATTATGCAGTCTTTTGAGGGTTATATTAGATCCCGACCCTATATCTACTTTATATATCCTGCACTGCTTACGACTATAGGCGATGTGGGTAGTATTATTGGATCATCATCAACTACTGGTTTAAGTATCTCTGGAGATATTCTCCATAATTATAGACCATTAATATACATGTCGATCCTAGTGGTAGTTATCCCCATTTTATTCATGTTTTATGCATTTTTAGGTCATTTGCTAGTTATTGGTCTTACTCCTCTAGCCTTTATTGAGTATATTGGTGTTGGGTTAACTGGTTTTATATCTACGTTACTCATAAGTCTTTTTAGTATATCTATTGCATACTTGACGTTCAGAAGGAGCTTGGACCCGGACCACTTTGTTATACCGATTGAGAGTACTTCTGCTGATCTATTAACTACATTCATTCTATATATTGTTTTAATCTCGATTTAATGCTATTGCTTATATATTTCGGTTGAGATATTTCCTATGGTCCATGAAAAGACTTGTCATCATACCTGATAAGCTTAAGAATAGGCTAGAGAGAGCTGGATATGGAGTTTATTTACATGGTACTGTTGAGGTATGTCATTGGACAAAAAAGAGTCTAAGGTATCAAGGTGTTTGTTATAAGAAAGTCTTTTATGGGATTGATACGCATCGGTGTTTTGAGTTTAGTCCAGCGGGTATGATGTGTCATTTCCGATGTGTTTTCTGTTGGAGACCCACTAGATTTATGCGTATTATTGAGATGTCGCCTGATGAGGTGGCTAATCCTGATGAACTGATGTTTGGATTGGAGTTGGAGCGGCGTCGCTTGATGAGTGGGTATAAAGGAACAGTTTCTATTGATAAGTCTTTATTGAGAGAGGCATACGTGCCTACCCACTATGCGATATCACTTTCTGGCGAACCAACTTTATATCCCAAATTGCCTGAATTGGTAAAATTGCTTAAATCGATCCCTGAGACACGGAGTATATTTATAGTGTCTAATGGGGCTTATCCTGAGATGCTGATGAGACTCTATGAGGAGGATGCCTTGCCTACCCAACTCTACATTTCTATGAATGCGCCTAATTCAGAATTATTTAGAAAGATTGTTCATCCTATGGTGTCTCATTCTTGGGAACGATTTATTGAGAGTTTAAAAATCCTTTCCTGGATACCTACTAGAACGGTTATTAGGATGACTATGATTAAAGGTTTCAATGATGCTAAACAATATATAGAGGAGTATGTTAAATTGTTGGAGTTGGCTAACCCGAATTTCATTGAGGTTAAGAGTTATATGCATGTAGGTTTCTCAATAGATAGATTGAGTAAAGATAATATGTTAACTCATAATGAGATTAGGTCGTATGCAGAGGCAATTTTAGATAGACTTAGGAATTTCGAGTTAATGGATGAGTATCCTCCCTCCAGAATAGTTGTTCTTCAAAATAAAAAGAGATATGTAGATAGGTGGATTGACTGATTTTTGGTTAAGCCATCTTTAGACTCTTTAGTACCGTTGTTGGTGTTATAATATTGAAGAAAGTGTCTTCCGTGTCTGAGCCTAGTTCTATAGTTTTCAAGGCTTCATATATGTTTCCGCTTAGAGTCATAGGCTTAAGAACTTTTTCTATACTCCCTTTCTTGATGTAATATACTTCTGTCGCTACAAGGTTGAGGGCACCCGTTATGTAATTCGTTGTGTGAGCGTTCATTGGCATGTTTTTAACTAAGATTATTTCGTCGTAGCTGGATAGGAGGGCTTCTGTATCTTTAGATTTTCCTTCAAGCATTAGGTTGGTTATTCCGACTGTTAAAGAAGTCCCTCTTCTCTCAGCATTTCCTGTATTTTCTTGTTTCAACCTATTTGATGTATATGAGTTGTGAAGAAAGTTCTTTAGTATGCCTGCCTTTATTATAGGTGTTTTTCCTCTTGGATAGCCTTCATCGTCAAAGTATCTACTGTTCCATCCGCCTACTAGCACCCCATTATCTATTATATCTAGTGTCTTCGATGCTATAGGTTCTCCCAACTTATCCTTAAAAGGTGAGAATCCCTCCATAACCGATGTTCCTGTGATTACCCTAGCTAGTGAAAAGAACAATGTTGTAGCTGTTGCAAGGGGGTCCATGGCTATAGGTCCATCATATATCCTATCGGCTTTAACTGCATTGAGTAATTCTCGGTTTCTCTTGAATGTATCATCGATGACTGACTTAGAATTTATATCTAGGCTTTTACTTCGAGTGTATCCGAAGGTGGCTGCTTCGTATCCTTCTCTAATTCCTTTTGTTTCTATTAAGAAAAATAATCCATTAACCTTTTCCTCTATATCAACTCCATTCGAATTGACTATGCTTATTCTACTATCATTATAGTTGTACGATACCATAACCATCTTAATCGAGTCGGTTAATCTTCTGATGTATTTATAGTCGTCGTTGAGCATTTCTGACATGTACCCGATATCTAACTCAGATAATTCTTCGTTCCATGTTTTAAGATCAGTGGTTACCGCCTTACCACCAGTTGTCAGTGATTCCCAATAGGGGTCCTCCGGCGAGTTATTTGCAATTGATATTGCTTTATCAACTGTTTGTTTAAGTATTTTCTCATCATCTGTTGTTACCCTCAAGGTAGCAATCGACTTACCTACAATGATCCTAATGATTGTCTCGATATCTATTGAGCTCGTATAAGAAAATTTCTCTCCTAAAACTTTAGCTGTCTTAGATATGGTTTCTACTCTAACTATTTCTGCTTCAGTAGCCCCATTCTTCAATGCATAGTTTACTATATTGTTTAAACTCATCTTAACCGCCTCCAATATTCAATTTACTGACGTATAGGAATGGGCCTCCTAGTCCCACATAGATTCCTTGTCCATCTTTTCCGCATCCACCAAAGGGTATGGCATCTATTCTGATCTCTTTGGTTGCTCCGACAATGTCTTTTAGCATATCGAATATATTTCCAGATAGCACGACGTCCCGTATTGGATATTTTATCTCGCCGTTTTTTATATAATATCCTCTTGAGGCTGTGAATGAGAATGTTCCACTTAATTCAGCTTGACCCCCTCTCTCATCGTACACAATTACCCCCTCTTTAATGTCTCTGATCATTTCATCTAGTTTCCAATCTCCAGCTCCAAAGTATGTGTTTCTCATTCTAACGATAACAGGTTTGCTATAGTCTTGAGCTCTTCCATTGCCTGTACTTTCTACTTCAATCTCCCCCGCTGTTTCTCTGCTGTGCATGAATCCTTTGAAGACTCCTGCCTCCATTAAAGTTACTGTATTTGTTGGGACGCCCTCAGAATCCACGTAGTATACAAACCCTTCCTTCCTGGGAGGAACACCTGCATCATATATATAGGCATACTCAGAACCTATCTCTTCACCAATTTTATTGGATAGTGGTGAGGCGCCTGAAACGCCGTAATCTCCTTCGCTCATGTGGCCAAAGCTTTCGTGAGCAAATACTCCAGATACATCTGGTGCAGTTATAACTGGGTAGTGCCCTGATGGAGCTTTATGGGCATAGGCTTTCTCAACAGCATACTTTACAGCTTCCCTCCCCACTCTTTCAATCTCCTCCTCGTTTAAAAGCTTATCCATTCCTAGGCTGGTTCCAATATACGCGTACGAATCTCCTCTCTTGTCTTTACCCTTACATACTACGCTGGCGACCAATCCATTGAGCATCTCTTCAGATAGGACGTCCACTTCTTCACTGGTCTTAATATACATGTGTCCATAGTACATACCTAATCGGATGTTTACTGTTTCGACTTGGGCTTTACCTATCTTATGT
>JALTTZ010000076.1 GCA_027047855.1 Nitrososphaeria archaeon | reverse complement strand
CGGGTGGATACCCACAAACCGTTATACACTGAACATGGAGGGGCATGACGAGGTATATGTGATAGGTGATGCAACCAACTTACCGATATCTAAAGCTGGATCCGTCGCAGATTTTGAGGCCGAGGTGATAGTGAAGAGGTTGGTTGATCAACTTAAGGGATATGAACCTACAACAGTATATGACGGAAAGGTTATGTGCTTCGTCTTGACAGGAATCGGTGAGGGTACAATACTTGTTTTCAATTATAATGAGCCACCCAGACCTGTCAATCCTGGATTCTTAAGTTATTGGCTTAAACTGATCTACAACAAACTTTATTGGAACCTTACAGCTGGCTCTGCTCTAGTGGAGGTGAATTAAGGATGGTGAAGAAAGATAGTCAAGGATTGGAATTATTAGATAAACTTGATGAAGAGAAAAAGGAGCAATTAAAGAGAATAATTAGTAGATTGCCAGAATTGGAGAAAGCTGTGGAGTCGCTGGCAGAGTTAGTAGACTCAGGGGCACTAGAAACCATCGTCAATTTGATATACATGGTACATTTAAGTAAGAGGATCGTCAGTGATGAGATGGTTTCCGGCACTGCAAATATAGCTAATAACTTGCTCGATATAAGCTCAAAATTAACCATGCCAACAATGAAAAAATTAATTTCAGCAGTGTTAGACCACCAAATAGAAATAGAGGAGGAAATCAAGAATACTAAGATTACAGGTTTTTGGAGTCTTATGAAAGCCTTGAAGGATAAGGATGTACAGAGAGGACTATCAGTAGTAATTGCAATACTTAAAGTACTGGGTAGATATACAATAGAAAAAGAAGGAGAAAAAGAAATTTAATACTTCCTCTCTTATCTTTTTTTCCTAACAACGAATTCGGTATATCCTTCTCTCTCATAGACACCTATCAATTCGTGCCCAGCCTTCTCTACCCATAGTGGTATATCGCGTTTACTGCCAGAATCAGTAGAGTAGACAGCTATAACATCACCCACTTTAGCCTCTTTAATCGCCTTGATCAACTCCATTAATGGGCCGGGACAGAATGATCCTCGAGCATCTATCACCTTAGTAGGTTTCACATCAGACATCGAAACCACCTCTTTAAATGAATAATGTTATGTCAGCTTCTTTTGCACGTTCTAAATACTCACCAGCACCAACAACTTCATCAACTATATCTATAAGATCCTCTTTCTTCATACCGAACATATCGAATGTCTGGGCACATGCATAGACTTTTACATTACCGATCTCCTTAGCCTGCCTAATGAGGTCGACCCAACTGGGCATGTTCTTCTCCTTCATTATCTTGAACATCATCTCCGCCATCTCCTCATACTCTTTACTGATCTTCATATTCTTCTCGGCCATATCCTTCCGGAAAGCCATCAAACCCCAAAAGGTGGCGAATATCTCCACCTCGTAACCCAAGGCAGCCGCAGCACTAGACAATACTCCCACAGGCATCAACTTATCAACCGTTCCCGAAAAAACTATAATCGATATCTTAGTCATATATATCACCAATGGAAAATTATTAATGACTATATAGTATTACCTTTAGTATAAGAATTATCTAATCATATATATGCTGCGGGGACTACGATATACTTTGTAAACGGGGTTATATATAAAATGTAGACATATAAATATGACTCCAGAGATTATTTTCTTGAGATGCCTTTATTCGCATTATATACTGGAGGAAAAGATAGTACACTGGCAATAGTGAAGGCTATAGAATTTGGATATAAAGTTGATGCAATTCTTTCCGTTACATCGGAAAATCCATACAGTTATATGTTCCATACACCTAACATAAAATATACAAAGCTTCACGCAATTTCCATGGGAATGAAACATTTTCTATTCAAATCGAGTGGAGAGAAGGATAAAGAGCTCGATGAACTAGAGACTATTCTTTCCTGTATGAAGAAACTGGGTTACGAGGGATTCGTTTCTGGGGCTGTCGCAAGCAGGTACCAACGAAATCACTTAGCAAGATTAGCCGACAAGGTTGGTTTAGTATCAGTAACTCCTCTGTGGGGTAAGGATCAAAGAGAACTTCTTTATGAATGTATTGATAAGAGAATAGAATTTATGATCACACGTGTGGCCGCTTGGGGATTAAAAAAAGATATGCTGGGTATGGTCATAAACAACGAGGAGAAGGTAAATTTGTTAATAAAACTAAGTGAGAAATATGGATTCAATCCTACTGGAGAGGGAGGTGAATACGAAACATTCGTTCTCAATGCACCAAACATGAGATACAAGATCAGTGTAGATGATTACGAGATAAGGGATGAGGGGGATTCTGCCACACTCATAATAAAATCTGCTAGATTAATTGAGAAATAATGATTTATAGTAAGGGGAATGAAAAACCTGTTATTCTCCCAGGATCTCTGAATCAGACTCTAACTCTTCCGACAATCCCAACAAAACCAGAACATCTCCCTTCTGAATTTTTTGTTTGAGTCCTGGGTTAGGTATAAGCCTATTTCCACGCTTAATTAGAACGATCTTTGACTTTATAACGGATTCAACAAGTTCACCAATAGACTTCCCATCCATCTTACTACCCACAGTAACTTCTGTCAAATCCAGATGTCCCTTCGACAATAAATCCATTGCAGCAGAAGCGGCATGAGGCTCAAAGACATAATTGGCCATAAGCCTACCAACGATATCGTAGCCATTAACCACATAAGTAGCCCCCGCCTCCATCATCACCTCGCTTAGCTCCGGCTGGCTACACAATGCAATAACTGGCACATATTTATTATGCTTTCTTATCCTAAGTATATTGATTATCACGGTTGATGCGTCTAAGCTACTTATGATGACGGCTTTGGCTTGAGAAAGTCCCACTCTATCTATAAAATCTTCGTCCTCAATATTACCCACAACAGACTTATATCCCTCCATATTCAGCTTTTTATGTAGCGATTCATCGTCGACAATGATAAGATAATCGATTCCATTCGCCGAAAGCTCCTGACAAATATACCTACTTAATTCACTCCACCCGATAATAAGAGCATGTTCTCTCATCTTCCCACCATCCGGAAATAAGTATCCATATAATATTCGTGACAATTTCTCCTCAGTTACCATAGAGGTTACTAATGAAAGAAAATACCCAAAGAATGCTAACCCAAAGATGACCAACACCATAAACAGAATTTTTCCTCCAGTAGTTTGAGGAGTTATATCTCCAAAACCCACAGTAGATATAACTACAATAGTCCAATAGAACGCATCGAATAGAGAGATACCCTCCAAGTAAGAAAACATGAATGTACCTACCGCCACCAAGACAGCCAAACCAAGTATAGGTGGCGAAACCCTTTTCAAGGTAGCAATTATATTCCTACGCATAACGATACAGA
>JALTTZ010000075.1 GCA_027047855.1 Nitrososphaeria archaeon | reverse complement strand
AGAAGGAGGTTGAGCCAGTAGCTATTAAAGTTATTAAGGAGGGTAGGATTCCGGAGGATCTCTATAAGAAGGCTATTGATATGGGGTTTACAGGAATCGGTATTCCTGAAGAGTTTGATGGTCAGGGCGGTGGAGCCATGTATCTAGTGATATTGATGGAGGAGATATCAAGGGTTCTACCGTCCTTTGGAGTTGGTTTATTAGTTAATGGCTTATTTACATATCCTGTCCTAGCATTTGGTACGGAGGAGCAGAAGAAAAAGTATATTCCTCCAGTAGCTAGAGGTGAAAAATTTGCTGCACATGCTAGTACAGAGCCTGTTGCCGGCAGTGATATAGCAGGTATTCAGACAACCGCTAAAAAAGAGGGTGATAAGTATATCCTAAACGGCAGAAAGATATTCATAACTGGTGCAGATAAAGCAGATTTCTTTGTTGTATCTGCTAGGACTAATCCACCTCCTGAGGAGAGGAGGAGGCGATGGTGGGGTATCTCATTGTTTATAGTGGAGAGGAATTGGCCCGGCGTCAAGGTGGGAAGTAGATTCGATGTTATGGGTTTAGATGGAGAACATCCGAGTGAGGTTATATTGGATAATGTAGAGGTTCCAGAGGAGAATCTAATTCCTCCTGAGAACGAGGGTTTCAAATTATTGGTCCAGACCTATGACCATAGTCGAGTTGGTATTGCCGCTCAGGCAGTAGGTATTGCACAAGGTGCATTTGAAAAGGCCTTCAATTATAGCCTCCAGAGAACCGCTTTTGGAAGGCAGTTGATGGCTTTCCAAGCAGTCAGTTTCAAATTAGCAGATATGTTGACCATGCTTCAGACTGCAAGGCTATTGACCTATTGGGCGGCTACATTAGCTGACAAGGGTAGGGAGGAATATGTGTTTGCAGCGTCGATGGCTAAAACATATGCAACTGAAGTTGCAGAGAAAGTATCTACCTATGCAATTAAAATACACGGCGGTGTAGGAGTCGATAAAGAGACCGGTGTAGAGCACTTCCTAAGAGATTCCATTATAACTACAATATATGAGGGTACAAACGATATACAGCGTTTAACGACTATTAGACAGCTGTTGAAGAAGGGACTTGGAATAGACATCCTCAGTATGTGATTAGGTGGTTTATATGGGGTTGACGGATCACATTAAGAAGATAGCTGTAATAGGAGCTGGAACAATGGGCCATGGAATAGCCGAGGTAGCAGCCTATTCGGGATATGAAGTCTATGTATATGACATTAAACAGGAGTTTCTCGATAATGCTTTAAATAGAATCAGATGGAGTCTTGATAAGCTACATAGTAAGAGGATGGTTAAAGAGGACGTTGATACGATCATGGCTAGAATCAAAACATCTTTAGATTTTGAGGAAGTGGTTAGAGATGCCGATTTTGTTATAGAAGCTGTTCCAGAGAAGATTGAATTGAAGAAGGAGATTTTTAAGAGATTAGATGAATTGACTCCACAACATGCTATCCTAGCCACCAATACATCTAGTCTGCCTATTACCGAGATAGCGTCTGCCACAAACAGGCCTGATAAAGTTGTGGGTATGCATTTCTTCAATCCACCTCCGTTGATGCCTCTGGTAGAGGTTATTAGAGGGGAGAAGACCAGCTCTATAACTATGAGGATGACAATTGAATTGGCTAAGAAATTTGGGAAACAGGCTGTTACTGTAGCTAAAGATGTTCCAGGTTTTATTGTGAACCGTATCCTACTTAGGATAATGAGCTCAGCATGCTGGCTTGTCACTTCGGGGAATGCATCGATTGAGGCTGTAGACGCTGCAGCAAGATATAAACTGGATTTCCCGATGGGTGTCTTTGAACTTGCAGACTATAGCGGTATAGATGTATTCTATTACGTGGCTTCTGCAATGGCTGAAAGAGGAACTAAGATCTATGACTGCCCATTATTTAAGGAGAAGTTTGAAAAAGGTGAATATGGTGTTAAGACGGGGAAGGGGTTCTACGAATACCCCTCTCCAGGTAAGTACGTCAAGCCAGAGATACCTAAGGAGGCTGCTGAAGATATCAATCCGGTATACATAATTGCATCGGCTATTAACGAAGCAGCATATCTAATTTCAGAAGGTATAGCGAATAAATATGATATCGATAAGGCTACAATGTTGGGTCTGGGTTATCCAAAGGGGATATTGAGATATGCAGATGAATATGGATTGGATACTATTGTAAATGCTTTGGAGGAATTGGCTAGAGAATCTGGTATGGATGACTTTAAACCCCATCCATATCTTAAAGAGATGGTTAATAAAGGGTTGTTAGGTGTCAAGTCAGGTCAAGGATTCTATAGATACCCATCATATGAAGAGGAGAAGATGGAGAATATTATAATAAGGTATGAAAAGCCTATCGCCTGGATTCTTTTAAACAGACCTAACAAATTAAATGCTTTATCTCCTAAGCTACTTAGTGAATTATCAACCGCTTTAGATAAGATTGAGGAGAACGATGATATAAGAGTTGTTATATTGACCGGTGTGGGTAGGGCGTTTAGTGCTGGAGCCGATGTAAATAGCTTTGTTGGTGTAACACCATTTAAAGCTACGATATATTCCAGAAGGTTCCAGGAGATTACTAATAAGATAGAGTATTTTACAAAGCCTGTTATAATGATGATAAACGGTTTTGCATTGGGTGGAGGTATGGAGCTTGCCTTGTCTGGAGACTTTAGAATAGCCAGTGAGTTGGCGATGGTGGGGCAGCCGGAGATAAATCTAGGTATAATACCTGGAGCCGCTGGTACACAGAGATTAGCTAGATTAATTGGCGCTTCAAAGGCGAAAGAAGTTATTTACACGGGTGATATGTACAATGCCTATGAAGCTCTGGAGATAGGTATGGTAGACAAGGTCGTCCCACCAGAACACCTGGAGGAGTATACAAGGAAATTTGCATTAAAACTTGCTGAGAAACCGCCCCTTGCATTACTTGCGGCGAAGTATGCTATACAATTGGGTTTAGAAACTGATTTATGGCATGGAGAGGCTCTGGAGTCTAGGAGGTAAGATATAGATTGTCGAATCAAGACGTAGTTGAACTTGTTAAAAACAAGTATTCGGAGTTTAAGGACGACATACGGAAGAGAATTAAAGAGTTTGAGAGGACCCGAGTATGTGGTGAAGATAGAATTTTTATGGAACTTATATTCTGCATCTTGGCTCCACAGACTAGGGCTATTAATGCCTGGAACACTACTATCGAACTTTTCCTATCCGGATGTATATGGCGCTGTAAAGAATTTGAGTTGGCTGAGAAGCTAAGGAGAGTCAGATTTAGATTTAATAAAAGTAGATATGTTATTGAAGCTAGGGATAGATATTTAGAAGGTGAGTTAAATCTAAACGATTTTTTGGATGGCCCAGCTAATATCGTTAGGCATAATCTTTATAG
>JALTTZ010000074.1 GCA_027047855.1 Nitrososphaeria archaeon | reverse complement strand
GATATATATAATGATATCATGGTGAGGGAATTTGGCCATCAAGTTATTGGTCACTAATGATGATGGTTATCGTAGTTATGGTATTAGGAGTCTTGTAGGTAGTCTATCTAAATCATATGAAGTTGTTGTGGTCGCTCCGGATGGTCCCAGGAGTGCTTCGGGCCTTGCTCTTACGTTTTATAGGCCTTTGAGGGTTAGGGAGTTTAATTTTAATGGTGTCCAGTATTATGCTGTTAATGGGACTCCGGGGGACTGTGTGTCGATCGGTCTTTTCCATATATTTAAGGATTCTCCCCCTGATATGGTTGTCTCGGGTATTAATATTGGGGAGAATGTCTCTTTATTGGAGTTTTTCATGTCTGGTACTGTTGCTGCAGCTCTTTATGCATCCATCCATGATATTCCTGCTATAGCGTTTTCTAAGAGGTTTGAGGTGGCGGATGTGCTTTCGCCCGATAGTATCGAGGATGGTTTCGGCGAGGCTAGTGAGATTGCTAAACTTATGGTCGATACTTTCGTTGATGCGGGTTTTCCTAAGGGTATTGATTTGTTGAATGTCAATTTTCCTGCGCATTTTACGAGGGAGACGAGGGTTGTTGTTACTCGGTTGGCTCGGAGGTCCATTAATTCGAAGGTTTATGTTCGTAAGGACCCTAGGGGAAGGCCTTATTATTGGATTTGGGGGGATAAGCGTAGTAGCTTTAGACGAGGGACAGATGCCTATGAGGTAATTAAGAGGGGGAATATATCTGTGACTCCAATATCGTTGCGTTTTCATAGGGAGGAGCAGCATAAAGAGCTGAAGAAGGTCACCGATTACCTTAATGAGAGTATTGCGTCTATACTATGATGATAATTAGCTACTGATAATTAATACGATAGTTTAACACATTAAATTAAGTATATTATTCTTTGTTTTTCGGGCTATGTGGGGTAGGTGGTTGATGTTTGATGTGGCTGTAGTGGGTTTAGGGCCAGGTGGCGCTAGTGCTTCATATTCAGCTGCTAAATCAGGTTTGAAGGTTGTTGCATTTGATAAGAGGAGGGAGGTCGGCGTCCCTATTCAGTGTGGGGAATATATGCCTCAGGAACATACGTTTAAGGAAATCATCCCTAATGCTAGGCATATTGACCTTTTAATGAGTTATCCCAGAGAGCTTATTAGGATTAAGACAAGTGGTGTTGTTCTATATAGTCCTAAGGGTAGGCCATATAGTGATAAGTTTGATGGTTATATTATTGATAGGGCAGGTTTCGATAAGTGGCTGGTTTCTCTTGCCATAGGTGAGGGTGCGGATATTAGGATTGAGTCGAATGTATATGAAATCAAATGGATTGATGATCATTATGTTTTGAGTATTTCCTCTCCAGAAGGTAAATACAGTGTGGATGCAAGGGTTGTTGTCTTAGCGTGTGGTGCTGCCTCTCCGCTTAATGAGATGGTTGGATTGGAGAGAGAGCGGGATGAATATAATTTATCCCCCGTTATTCAGATGCAACTTGCTGGTGTTGATATAGATACTGAGAATGTCGAGTTATATACGGGTAATAAATATTGTCCTGGTGCGTATGCATGGATCTTCCCTAGAGGAGATGGTTTTGCCAACGTGGGTTTGGGTATTAGAAAGCCTTATCTACCTAAAGATAGCGACTGGGGCTTAAGAGACTACTTGAAACATTTTATTAAAAAACATCCGGTTGCCTCGAAGAAGTTGGAGAATGGGAAGCCTATCAGTGTCGTTGGTGGTTTGGTTCCTGTGGGCCCTCCACTTAAGACTGTTGGGAGGAATGCTCTTCTTGTAGGAGATGCTGCTAACCATGTTATTGCTTCTGTAGGGGCTGGTGTACCTACAGCTGTGATCGGTGGGGTTATAGCAGGTGAAGTAATCGCTAAGTATCTATCAGGAGATGCTGACCTTTCTTTGTATGAGAAGATGTGGAGGGAGGAGTTTGGTGATGCGTTGGAGGCTGGGTATAAGATTAGGCAGGCGATTGATGTATTGACGCGGAGCGACACCCTCTTGGAACAAGGTCTTAAGTTATTTGGGAAGGAGCATATGTCTGAGTTTGTTAGGACTAAGTTATCTCCAGGGACTAGATTCATGTCGTGGGTTAGTAGGATAGCTAAAACTCTATAATTTCGACTGACTTATCTGGCATTCTTAGGATGGCATAGGTTCTCTTTTTTGTTAGGTATCCGCATGCCTCGCCTGGATTCAAATATAGAGTGTCATTGCTATAGTAGTTAATTATTGGTTTGTGTAGATGTCCAGCGATAATTACTTGGTATTCCCCCGACTTTATTAATGCATCTATGATTCTCTGGTCTGTTCCATGGGTTACTATGATAGGGCCCCCTAAATTCAATGCTAATGTTGTATAAGAAAATGCCCATCCTCTTTCTCCATATTTACTTTTTAATAATTCTTTTTCACAATCGTTGTTTCCGGCCACACCAAACACTTTTCCCGTAAGTTGGCCTAGCCAGTCTACTGTGAAGGGTGATATGTGGTCACCTGCATGAATTATTATCTCTATTTTATTCTCGTTTATGGAGTTTACCAATTTTAATATCGCTTCTTTATTGTCGTGGGTATCGGAGATGACTGCTATCTTCACATTTATCACCGAGGGAATAGACAGCAAATATTCACATTAGTGTATATTGGTTAATATATTTTTGGTTATTCTTGTGTGTGATTAGGATTGGATGGGAGTATCCTGAACTTAGGTTAATCTCCATTCGAATGTTATTGCTTTGGGTATGGTTGTGGAGTATCTTTTTATGATGGATGGATCTACGGTGGTCCATCTTCTCATTTCTTTTATTTTTTTCATATTCATTATTTTGAAGCCGTTTTTGTGTAGATATTCTTTAATCCTGTTTTCTATGGTTGTTATTTCATCTTCTCTTGGTATTATTTCGTTGCCGAGTATCTGCCCGAATCTTACCTCTATAGTCAGTTTATCGTTTTCTCTCTCTATATATAAATGTGTTGCATTTAATTCCTCCGTTAGATAGTTGTAGATATCTTCCTCTATTTTATCTACATCCTCCCCCGAAGGGAGTCCTACTTTTATGGTAAATCCCTCGACTTCCTCGATTACCGAGAACCTTCCTAGGAATATTAATAATCCTCCCTCAACCTGGGGTCTCCTTCTCGTTACTCCTATTATCCGTACCTTCTGCCCCTCATTAATCAGGAACCTATTTCTCAGTTCATTCGGGATTGTTATAACTAGACTCCCTCCACTTCGTCTTATTTGGCCCACGAAGTAGACGGTATCGTATTCCCAATTGTTCCCTTTCATACTCTCCCCACGGGGATCCTGTTTTTAATTTAGTTCAAGTTGTGGCAGATATCTACTTAAATTAGTAATCCTTCAGTATAGAATATGCGCTATACATTATATAAGTCTTATTTTTCTGCTTGATTTAAAATTATTGTTTCTAAATTCTGTATAATTACAATTAATTT
>JALTTZ010000073.1 GCA_027047855.1 Nitrososphaeria archaeon | reverse complement strand
CTTACGATTATTCCTTTTTTATGGTCTCACTGGGTTTTTGGTCCAAGTATTTAATTAGTCTTTTTATGTCACACTCCTCCTTTTATTCTTAATTGTGTTTTCCATTCCAGTCACTTTAATAAATATTCATATGTTGTAGATATATACGGATAGCTATACACCAGATATGGTTGTCTCGGGAATTAATACTATATATATAATCAAGCGTTAAAAGTGTGATCTAGAAAGGATAGGAACTCCATAGATTATTTTTAGTCTTGCTCTCAATGAATAAATAAAAAGGAATGAGGTCTGATTGGTTGCTTTATGTTCTTTTATCTATGGGTATGTACTCTTTTTCTACTTCTCCTACATAGAATAGTCTTGGCCTTATTATCCTATTGTTCTCTGTGTATTCTAGTATATGTGCTGTCCATCCTACTACACGTGATATAGCGAAGAGCGTACAGAAGAAGTCAGTCGGTACGCCTAAGGCACCATAGACGATGGCAGACCAGTAGTCGGTATTTGTATATATGCCTTTCTCTGCTAGGGGTGATGAGAGCGCTACTTCCTCGAGTTTATTGGCTATCTTGAATATCTCGAGTATCTTCCCTCCCCTCATCTTCGCTAGTTTCTCTGCGTATTGTCTGAAGATCTTGGCTCGGGGGTCATATGACCTGTATACTCTATGTCCGAATCCCATCAATCTCTTTTTCTTTGTCAGAATGTATTCCTTGAACCATTTTTCTACGTTGTCGACACTGCCTATTTCATTGAATTGTCTCATTGCCTCAACGTTTGCGTATCCATGTAGAGGGCCTCTTAATGCACCTATTCCTCCTACTATCGAGCTGTAGTAATCGGCTGCGGTTGAGGCTATTACTACTGTGGTAAATGCTGACGCATTCATTTCATGTTCTGCATATAGTACGAATGCTGTGTCTATTGCGTCTTTCTCTATCTCTTCTAGATCTCTTCCTAGGAACATGTACAGGAAGTTTTCAGCGTGGTTCATTCCATCGTTGGGGTGTACCAATTCCTTGTCGTTTATTATTCTGTAGAAGTATGCTACTATCGTTGGCATCTTAGCGATTAACCTTATTGCTTTATTGTAGAATCCGTCTCTCGATATGTCGTGTCTTTCAGGGTCTAGGTTGCCTAGGTAAGATACGGCTGTTCTTAGCATTTCCATCGGTTCTATATCTCTTGGGATCATTTTTAATAGGTCGATTACCTTGTCGGGTATCTCTCTCTCGTTTATTATTTTCGTTTTGAAATCTTCTAGTTCATTTTTGGTGGGTAGATAACCATTTAGGAGGAGGAAGGTTGTTTCTTCGAAGTTGCTATATTTTGCTAGGTCCTCTATGCTATATCCACGATAGAATAGTTTACTGTGGTAGCCATCGATGTAACAGATTGTTGATTTGTCTATGCATACGTTTTGTACACCTTTATTTATTATTGGTTCGCCAGTTTCCTTGTCTATACACCATGGTTGCTCTTCTGGGCTTAATTTTCTGACCATTTTACACACCTCAGAATAATTTAGCAAAATTATTAATTTACTAAGGTGCAAATAATACTTGTAACTATATAATATATACTCCAGTAAGAGGGGGTTAAGGATTTAGGTGATACTTTAACTTGCTACACAAGCTGACCATCCACAGTCAATGCATCTAATGCATCCTTCACTAAATATTATGTTTAGGCTTTCGCATATCGGGCATTTCTCATATTGCTCTTGACTGTCTCCTTCTCCTCCTCTAGACACTAATGAGGGTATTTTGAGTATAGGCTCCACTTTTTTCGAGGAGTCTTGTGATTTTGCATATGATGGTGGCTCTATTCCTAATTCTTTCATTATGTCTAGTGTTCTGTTTTTTATGTTTAGAATATACTTCCCTTGTCTTTGTGAGGGGGTAACAAGAACTTGAGCCGCCTTTGATCCATCTCTATAAATGGTTATTCCTTTTGCTCCTAACCTATAGGCGAAAAGGTAGGCTTTCTCTACGTCTTCTACGGAAACCCAGTTTGGCATGTTTATAGTTTTGCTGACGGCGGCCGATATCCATTTTGATATCTCGATTTGTGCTCTAACGTGGTCCCACCATGGTATGTCGTAAGCTACTAAAAATACTCTCTTCATATCTTCGGGAATTTCCTCGATGTCTTGGAGAGATCCTCCGTTGTCGGCTATTTTCTTGAGTAGTTTATCACTATATAGCCCCCTCCTCTTTAACTCGTATTCTAGTTCACTATCTACATAGAAGAATGTACCTACTGTAACTCGTTTCTCGAATACTAGGGCGAATTGAGGCTCTATTCCTGAGGATGTGTCTGCTATCATGGAAATAGAGCCAGTTGGGGCCACTGTGGTTGTCTCGGAGTTTCTCATACCATATTCTAGTATCATTTTGTTCAGTTTCTCCCAATCGAGTGTCCATTCCTCACGTCTATAGAATCCTTCGATGGGCATCTCGCCATCTACATAGGCGGATTTATCGAATAGTGGGAATACTCCTCTTTCTCTAGCCAGCTCTACAGATGTTTCCATTGAGTAGTATGTTAAGTGTTCGGCGAATTTGCTCATTAGCCAGAATCCATCTTCACTATTATATGGGATTTTCAATGCGAATAAGGTGTCTGCAAGGCCCATCAGCCCCAACCCTATCTTTCTGGTCGATAGGGTTTGTTCTTTGATTTCGGGTATAGGGAATGTATTTACATCTATTACGTTATCTAGGAATCGTGTGGCTATTTTTATGACTCTTCTGAATTCGTCCCAATCAAATATTCTCTTTCCGTCTTTCTCTTTCACTAATGCATATAAGTTTATTGAACCTAGATTACAAGATTCATATGGATATAGAGGCTCTTCCGCACATGGGTTTGTAGATCTGATCTCTCCTAGGTATTTTTTCATAATATTATGTTTATTCATATTGTCCAGGAATAATACGCCTGGGTCTCCCGTCTTCCAAGCGTTTTCGGCTATCATCCTAAATAGTTGACGTGCGTTTACGGTCTTCCATACACTCCCATCCCTCGGATTCACTAGGTTATAATCTTCATCCTTTTCATATGCTTGCCAGAAATCTGGTGTAATTAGAACTGAGATATTGAAGTTTTCTAGGAATCCCGGTTTGGATTTACATGTTATAAATTTCTCTATATCTGGATGCCATATCTCAAGTATGCCCATATTTGCTCCTCTTCTTCTACCTCCCTGCTTAATTACATCAGTTACTGTGTCGATGATTCTCATGAATGAAACTGGGCCACTTGCCACTCCAGCTGTTGATGATACTATATCTCCTTCGGGTCTTAGTTTCGAGTAGTTGATTCCGATTCCGCCTCCTGTCTTAAATATCTTTGCGGCGTCTGAGGCGGCTTTCATTATTGAGTTTATATCGTCGTCTATTGCGAGCACGAAGCAAGCCGATAGTTGGCCTAGTCTTGTGCCTGCATTGAAAAGTGTGGGGCTATTCGGCATAAATTTCTTACTAACCATTAAATTGTAATACTCTAGAAAGTTATTGTAGTATCTGTCAAATGCGCCTTTATGTAGTTTGTCTAGGAATTCACTCCAGCTTAGTTTCATTTTTTTCTCATTGTTTAACCTATCATATAATTCTTTCATCTTTGAGAGATGGTATTTATTCCAATAGACTTTGAATCCTCCCTCTTCTGGATCATACCCAAGTCCTAATTTATACTCCCATTTTGTCGGATCAAACTCCTCATATTCATGAACATCTTGATTACCATTCTTATCGAATACTTCTTCATCGTAAAGGATGTCAGGTATTACTATAAGCATGGCTACTCTCTGGAACATCTGTTTAGGAGTTTCTATTACGTTTCCTTTGTCGTCTTTCAATAGATACCGGGCTGCCAATAACCTTATCGCGTTTAGTGAAAAGACTTTGTCAACTTCATCCAGGTAGTCCTTGTTTAGTAGCAGCATCTTCTCTTTTCTAATTTTTTCTCTTTCTTTTCTATAGAGGATGTATGCCTTTGCTACTTCATAAAGATCATATCTCACTAATGCGAACTCTACAATGTCTTGTATGTCTTCAACGTGTGGTATATCTTCTTCTCCATATTTTTCATTGAGGACTCTAACGACGTACCTTACAACCTTGTTCAATGTTTTTTCATCATATTTGTTGACACTTAGCATTGCTTTGAGGATCGCGTTCCTTATTCTTTCGATATCAAAATCAACTACTCTACCATCTCTCTTAATAACCTTCTTAACATCGATTTTCATTCAATTGTTCCCTCCCTTAATAAGTATAGGTTGTTTTACATCATAACCTTGATGTAATTCTGTAGGCGTTACAGAGCGTTCCTATATAAAATTAAATTATGCACTCCACTCCTTAATCTACTCTATGTATAAACTGCATTTTTATAGGTATATACTTCTTATAAGGGGGTTTCTAGAGGGTTAATATCATTTATATGAGTCGCTTTCTATCTCTAACTCTAAAGTAACATCGGGTGGTTCAGTGTTGGGTGTCTGCTAAATGGTTAGTGTAGCGGCCGGCCTAATAGAGTTCATTATTTCTATTATAGCTAGAATTGGATATGTGGGTATATTTATTACTATGACTCTGGAATCTGCCGGCGTTCCGATACCTAGTGAGGTTGTGGTTCCTTTTGCTGGTTATTTGTCTATAAACGGGGATTTGGATTTCTTTACTGTAGTTACTGTGGCAACTGTAGCTAACTTAGTTGGTTCATTGCTACTTTATTATGTGGGAATATACTATGGGAGGCTTTTTGTTATTAAATATGGTAAGTATCTATTGTTGGAAGAGAGACATTTAAGTTA
Organism: Nitrososphaeria archaeon; assembly: GCA_027047855.1. GTDB lineage: Archaea > Thermoproteota > Nitrososphaeria > Geothermarchaeales > JDFR-13 > WAMZ01. The sequence continues at coordinate 18,402 of JALTTZ010000073.1, read as the reverse complement.
TGTTGAGAATCTTTTTGCGAGATACGGCTCCCTGATAACTTTTATCGGTAGGATTACTCCAGGTGTTCGGACATACATATCTATAGTTGCTGGTATGGGAAGGATGAGAATGGTTCCGTTCATTGTATACACTATCGTAGGTTCTTTCATATGGAATTGGTTGCTTGCCTATGTGGGTGTTCTGCTCGGTGAAAACTGGGAATCTATTGTTCCTTATTTGGATGTGGTTGCATTGGTTGCTTTGGTTGTGTTGGTTGTAGGTGGCTATTTCTATCTACGACGTCGTGGTTGACCCTTTAGAGGCTGCTTTATAAACTGCTTTTCTTGAGTTCTTTTAGCCTTTCCAAAACTTCTTCGACATGACCTTTAACCTTGACGTTCCTCCATATATGTCGGATGACTCCTTTATCATCTATTAAATATGTTGTTCTAATCACCCCTTCTACTTCTCTTCCATATCTCTTTTTCTTTCCCCATGCGCCATACATCTTTAATACAGTTTTCTCCGTATCGCTCAGTAACTCCACCTTTAGATTATGCCTTAATATGAATCGTTGGTGACTTCGCGGGGAGTCAGGGCTTACGCCGATTACGACAGCTCCGTTATCTATAAATTCTTTTATGTGAGTGGTGAAATCTAGAGCTTCCTTTGTACATCCACTAGTATTATCTCTTGGATAGAAGTATAGGATTACCCATCTTCCTCGGAATTCACTTAGACATATCTCTTTTTCATCTGAGTTGGGTAGGCAGAAGTCAGGGGCCTTGTCACCAACCTTTAGTTCAGTCATTATATTATTCACCCATCATTTATCTACAAACAAATATCATTATATCGGTGATTTAAATTCAGTCGTTTATTTTCTCTAAGTCTATGTATCTACATACAATGGTCTAAAACCCTTAAAAGGTATTTAGGTAAATATTTTGAATAATAATTCTTTGGCTGGTGAATTACATGGGGTTGCGTGCACCATTATTGATATTACTCATGTCGTTTACATTATCAGTTGCATTTCCTGTCTTTACTTCTGTCAAGGCTGATTCATATATTCCTTTCCCTCCATATCACGTAGAACCCATAAATAAGATTCTCTATCCGAGATTAGCTGCACCGAAATTCACTAGGCCTGGGGGCAGTTTCATGATCTTCCTTGCTGGGTCTTTTGAAGTCAGTAGCGTGAGTATTTTTGACGATGTGCGTGGGTTAAGTTTTTCACTTGATATTGCAAATGTTGCGCCATTGACGGATTCGCGGGAGGGAGCTGTTGTAACAGAAATGACTAGTATTTATGTGAATGTTCCTGGAGACGCTGCTGAAGGATTATATGATATCATAGTATCCACAGCTTCGGGAACTTTAAGGGAACCCAACGCATTGGTGGTGGTTAAGGAGTTCCCCGATACTTATGTAATTGGTCATATATCAGATACGCATCTTGGTGGGTGGGGCGGAAAATACATTGAGGCATATGCGAATTTCGATAAAGCTATATATAGTTTAGAGGCCTTAGGTGTAGATATCATAGTTTGTTCCGGCGATTTCATTGAGCAGAATAAGGAGGCTGGCATCAAGCATATATATGATATTCTGAGTAAGCTAGCTGTACCTTTCACTACTGCATTAGGCAATACCGACTATACTTTCAATACTAAGGGAATATATCTAATAGAAAAATATTTTGCCCCCGACTCTTCACTCGTAGATATGGGCAATGCTATAATAATTAATATAGATGCTGAGACTGGGGACATTGCCGAGGATGTGGTTTACAACTGGATCAGAGATACACTAAGTTTCTATAGTGATGTTAATCTGAAGATCTTGAATTCTCATTATCCAAATTGGGATCCGAATGTGGTTTCTAGTAGATTTATAGATTTCTTTAAATCAATGAATGATCAGTTTGGGATATCCCTCTTCCTTAATGGTCATATACACAGGAATACCAAAAAAGTTTCGGATACTACTGGCATCTTGACCATAACTACGACCTCTACGGAGATATCATCGGAGTTCCTAGGTTTCAGGTTGATTTATGGGTCTTCAGACGGGAGTGTTTCCGCCCCCGATGACGCTATTTACAATCTTGAGAACATGTACGTTAAGTATGCCCAGGATAATTTCTTTGCTGCGAGTGGACAGTCAGTGGTAGTTCATAATGATCTAGACTATGCAATCAATTTAACCCTTTATTTCAAAGTATTGGATACTGGTCAAGATTTGTTGCTTAATGGTTCTCCAGTGACTACGGGTGTTTTTGCCTTTTCTGATGATGGCTCGAAGTATAAGACACTTGTTCTGGATGTATCTGTCCCACCTGGTTCTCATAGTGTATATGTAGTTTCACAAGGTGTTGATGATGAGGCGCCGACAGCTAAAGTGGTCATAGATACCTTCAAACAGTATTACTATTTCAAGATTAGTGCCTCGGACGAGGGTACGGGGGTCGCTAAGATTGATGTGTACTACAGCATTGATAATTCTACGTGGAAGGAATGTAAATATGTTGTTATAGATTCTTGGCCTTACCCCACTGCACCGAGAGAGTTAGAAGGGTTCTACTATAAGATCATTTTGACTGATTATTCTGGAAACAGAAATACCATTTATGGTCTTTATGGCTCTCCATCTAAACCTTCTGGAGGAGGTGGCGGGGAGCAACCTCCGGGAGGCGTGGCTTCAACTACTATGATATTTGCTGTCGGGGCTGTTACCGTATTAGTAGTTGTTTTGGTATATCTTTTTAGGAGAAGAAAGTAAGAGCCTTTCTCCTCTGTCTTCTTTTTATTTATTCTTCATAATAGGATTTGCGGTTTAAATCCAATATAGTTTATAAATATGTTTATTGTATGCTTAAGTGTATAATGATTTATAATTCATATTTTGCAATAGATACGTTGGGTTTGGTGGTATCTAATGATTAGAAAAGGTGTGTCCAAGGTAGTCGTAGTAGCGGCTATAGTTGTCCTTGTGGCTGTCGTTGTCGGCGCCTTGTGGATGTATGGTTTCTTCCAGACCAAGACTGGTGGTGGGGGCGGTGGTGGAGAAGGCCCCACAGAAGGTATCGTGCTTAAAATTATAACAAGGCATCCCTCGACGATATGGGTTTTAACCAAAGAGAATTTCCTTAAATCTGACATAGCCAAGAAGTACAATATTGTTGATTTGAAATTCATCGGTCCAAATCCCGTGCTATGGATTGATACTATTAATAGAGTTGGGGATATTGATGTTGCCTGGGGTGGTGGCCCAACTCTATTCGATCAACTAATTAGGTCTGACTTACTGGAACCCATAACCGATCCTGATACTCTTGCTACTATAGATGAGTTGCCTGATTCTGTTGGTGGCTCGCCGCTGAAGAGGATTATAGATGGTAAGGTGTACTGGGTTGCAGCTGCTATTGCTAGCTTCGGTTTCATTGTTAATGAGCCTGTCTTGAAGAAGCTAGGGTTGCCAGCTCCTGAAACATGGGAGGACTTAGCATCAGTCGACTTTGCTAAGCTTCTGCCGAAGCCTGTGGTTGCTTATGCTCGACCCACCACATCAACCAGCCATACTAGGATATATGAGATTATTCTTCAGAAGTTTGGTTGGGAGAAGGGTTGGGCGATAATTACTAGAATAGCTGCAAATGGAAAACCTTACGATGGTAGTGTAGAGGCGTTGACGGCTGTAGAGACTGGTGATGTAGCAGTATCCATTGGGATCGATTTCTATGGATACACCGCCCAGATAGAGTATCCAGGAAATTATTATGTACTTCCTTATAACGAGTCGATTATCAACGGTGATCCAATCGCTTTATTGAAGACATCTAAGCATAAGGAGGCGGCTCAAGCTTTCATCAGGTGGGTAATTAGTGTTGATGGTCAGAAGATATGGTTAGATGAGAGGGTTAATAGGTTGCCGGTTAGGGAGGATGTCTTCCAGACACCTGAAGGCAAGGCTAGGCCAGATTTATACCAGAGTTATAAAGATGCATTGAACAATATTGGTATACCGTTTAATGATACATTGGCTTTGAAGATCGAGTTCTCGATGAGATATTACTTTGATGCGGTGTTAGCCGATGTTCATGATGAGTTGGTCCAGGCTTGGAAGGCTATAGTCGACGCATATTTATCAGGTAGGATTACTCAAGAGGAGTTTGAGTATTGGGCCTTCGAGTTGGGTAAGCCGTTGACTTGGACCGAGAATGGTGAGCAGAAGACCTTTACATTAGAATTTGCAATGCAGATTAACGATGAGTTGTATTCTAGTCCCGAAGCAGTGGCCCATTACCAGCAGATTTGGCGTGAGGCGGCGCGTGAGAGATATCGCTCTATAGTACAGGCTCTGTCTGGGTGACTGAGTACTTGGCAGGTATAACAGAGAGAATAAGCAAGGAGCTTAGTGAACTTAGATGGCACTTTGACCTGCTTAACTGGGTGCAGCTGTTCTCTGTCTTAGCTGTTTTCACCCTCTTTCTCATTGTTCCTGTCCTAACTATAGTGCAATCATCCTTTATTTATCAAGGCAGTTTCTCTCTCTATTGGTTCCAACATATTCTTCAGGACCCTTTATATTTACCTTGGAAGGGTGTGGGAGGAAGGCTCTTCGATATTATTGAGTATACTACTCAACAAGGTAAAGAAGTAATACTCTTTATAGAAGGCCTTGACTTCGGAATAATCTTAAATAGTCTATATGTTGCATCTTTAACAACGATCTTTAGTACTTCTATTGGTTTTCTATTGGCTTTTATTTTTGCCCGATACAAGTTTTTCGGACAGGAAGCTTTAAGGATCATTTTATTGGCACCCTTACTTTCGACTCCTTTTGTTGGAGCCATCGGTATTAAAAAGATGATTACTAGCGAGGGTGTCCTCAATACATTGTTTGTTGATATCCTACGGATAATGCCCTTCCGAATAGAGCTTACAGGACTTTCTGCCGTTATATTGGTTCAGACACTCTTATTCTATCCGATCGCGTTCTTAAACATATATACATCTATCATAAATATTGATCCATCTCTTGAGGAGCAAGCGGAGAATATGGGGGCAAGTGGATTCTATCTGTTTAGAACAGTTACATTGCCTCTGTCCATGCCTGGTATTGAGGCTGGAGCATTGCTCGTTTTTATTCTCAGTATAGAAGATCTAGGTACTCCTATCGTCTTCAGAGGGTCAAATGCCGATAAGTTGATGCCGGTCTACATATTTAGAAATATGTTTACCCCTACGGGTACTATTAAAGGAGATGCCACTGCTCTTTCGCTTATTCTGCTGTTAATATCGGCCACCATCTTCATAGTTCTTAGGAAGTATATCAGTCTTAGGAGATATGCTATGCTAACTAAAGGTGGTGTTTGGAGGCCCAGGAGGAGAAGCCTTAGACCTTTAACCACTATTCTCGTATATATTCTCTGCATAGTTATTCTCTTTGTCGCTCTTTTGCCACATATTGGTGTTATTCTATTGGCTTTTGCCGGTGAATGGCCCTCTGGTGAGTTGATTCCAACTTACTTCACTCTGAGGAATTTTGTTAAGCTATTTACGGAACCGGGGGTTCTGAGGTCTATCCTAAATAGTGTTGTGTATGCCTCTGTGGCAACCGTTTTAATTATAATATTGGGTGTCTCTGCCGCATATTTGGTTAGTAGAGTTAAGGTTAGAGGAATGGAGCTTTTAGATACTTTGGTGACTCTTCCTATTGCTATTCCAGGTATTATTATTGCAACTGGCTTTTTCCTCGTGTTTATAGATACCCCCTTATCTCCTCTTGTTTGGGGCGCTCCTTTACTTATTATGTCTTATACAGTTAGAAAGTTTCCCTTTACTGTGAGAGCCGTATTCGCAGGCCTTGAGCAAGTTGATAAGAGTTTGGAGGAGTCTGCTATAAATATAGGTGCGTCACGCACTAAAGTCTTCTTTACAATCACTCTGCCTCTTATTTTTATTAACATATTGGCTGGTGGTATGTTGAGTTTTATTTATAGTATGTCTGAAGTCAGTACAGGTATAGTTATTGGTGACGCGAATCATAATGATGCGCCGATGACTTGGAAAATGTATGATATGTTGTTTAAGGGGTTTGGAGGTAGCTTCGTGGCTGCAGCTATGGGTGTAATGTTGATGGCTTTACAGTTTATTATGATTGTTGGCAGTAATTTGTTGTTGAGGAAGAGGGCGGTTGCATTGATAGGAATATAAATAGGTTGATAATTTTATTTTGCGTTGTGGGTTGAGGAAGGATGGTCAGCATTAAAACTGTTGATGTTGTAAAGAGGTTTGGTAATGTTATAGCTTTGGATAGAGTTTCTCTAGATATTAAGCATGGTGAGTTTTTCACTTTGCTTGGCCCTAGTGGTTGTGGTAAAACTACATTTCTGAGAAGTATAGCGGGCTTCGAGCTGGTGGATGAAGGTAAGATCTATTTTGATGATGAGGATGTCACGTATGTACCTCCTCATAAGAGGAACACAGGGATGGTTTTTCAAAATTATGCATTATGGCCTCACATGACCGTTTATGACAATATTGCTTATGGGTTGAAGGTGCGTAAATTTCCTAAGGAAGAGATTGATAAGAGGGTAAAGTGGGCACTGAAATTGGTTCATTTGGAGGGGTTCGAGAAGAGGACTCCCCATCAACTATCTGGTGGGCAGCAGCAGAGGGTGGCTTTGGCAAGGGTATTGGTTATTCAGCCTCGTGTCTTGCTACTTGATGAACCTCTTTCTAATCTGGATGCTAAACTTAGGATAGAGATGAGGGCTGAGATAAGGCGGCTTCAGCGTGAGTTGGGTATTACTACTATTTATGTAACTCATGACCAGGAGGAGGCTATGAGTATATCGGATAAATTGGCGATTATGAATAATGGCAAGGTTATGCAGGTGGGTGATCCTGTAGATATATATTTTCATCCCAAGAATCCATTTGTGGCTGATTTTATCGGACAGGGGACATTTATTGAGGGTGATGTAGTGGAGACCGACGATTTTCTGATTGTTGAGTTGGAGGAGGGTCTTGGGAGAGTTAAGGCTGTGCCCTCTAGGAAGGATGTGAAGATAAGTGTTGGTGATAAGGTTCTAATAGCTATTAGACCGGAATCATTTTCCCTGACCCAGGTTGAGAATTCAAACGCCTTCAAGATAAAGATTTATCATGTATCCTTCTTAGGGAATATTAAGCGGGTCCAAGCTACATCTAATAGTAAAAAGTTTTTAGTTGATGTGGATCCTTCGGTTAAACTTGATATTGATGATGAAATTTCTGTGTATGTACCGTATAGTCTTACCTTGGCAATTAAAGTGTGATTCTAAGGTTTAAATTAATATGGTTGGATGTTTACCTTTTCGTAAAAAAAGTATTAGATTACTTCTTAGTTTCATTAAATTTAAATACATATATAACGAGATATAAATTCATAGTGCGGATTGGTTCAGTATATATGTATTATTCAACATAAATATAGTTGACTAAATAGTTGAATTAGTATCATTTATTATCATGCTAACTATAAATAGTCGCAAGTTATTCCCAATTTTGCTAATCATCAGTCTGTTATCTTTGTTTCTGGTCAGTTCAGTATACGCCCTAACAACATCAGAGGCTATGGCTAGGTACCAAGAATATGGTTGCACTCAGTGTCACAGACAAGGTGGAATAGCAGATCCGTGGGACACAGTGGTTGCTGAGATAAAGGAATGGGCAGAGACATATCCAAGTCTAGATGCGGCTGTTAAGGATAAGTTGCATGAAGGGAGCTTTGCAGATTTAATGGGTGAGATGGCTTCTAATGTAGGGAAATCTAGATCTGATATATCGGATCTTGAACAGTTCTTCAGAGATACATTTGATGAGGCTAAAGCGGCTACTGGGGGTGGGGAGGCGCCTTCAGGTGGGTTTGATACCACCTTGTTGTTGGGTATTGTTGCTGTAATAGTTATTATCGTCATTGTTGTAGTTGTTTTCATGCGGAGGAAGTGAGGTAGGTTATAACCATTATTTATATTTCCTTTTTCTCCATTGTTTAATTTCGCCATGAAAGATGGGAAGTATTTAGTTCCGACTATAATTATCGTTGCGGGTATCGTGCTGGTATTTATATATTATAGTTTTGCTTACACTGGACTATCTTCTTCGCCTGAGTTAGGAGTGTATTTAGGAAATAAAGCTATCGACTTTCAATTCACGGATTTCAATGGGAACTCCTATAGACTTAGTGATTTCAAGGGGAGGGTAGTGGTTTTGGAATTTATGGCTTCTTGGTGCCCTCCCTGTAAGGTTCAGGTGCAGTATCTTAGGGAATTGAGGCAGTTGTATAGTGAAGATAAATTGGTTATTATAAGTATATCTTTAGATACCGATGAGTATGCTGCTAGGCAGTTCTGGACAGAGCATAAAGTCACTTGGATCATGAGTCGTAATGTAACTATCGGGTCTACTTACGGTGTATATTACATACCTACAATAATCGTTATAGATAAGGATGGTATAATCCGTTATAGAAATGAGGGTCTGGCTACTACGGAGGACCTGTCAAGTATTATTAATCAATATCTTTAAGGTATTACAGATTACCAGTGGTTCCCATGCAAGTCAGTTTGATTATCTTGGCGGTCTTGGCAGGAGTGTCATCATTCTTCTCTCCTTGTGCATTCCCCTTGCTACCCACTTACATCGCTTTTATTGCTAAGGAGGCAGGGAAAGAACGTGATGTTCTTTACGGTATTAGGATAGGTGTATCGGCTTCTATCGGTTTAGTCGTGGTTTATGGATTGATTACGATTATTCAGCTGGGATTATTCAGTGTTCTATCCTATGTGTATCGGGGGGTTGTGATGGTTCTAGCTCTTGGTTTAATGGTTCTGGGTTTTTTGAATCTCGTTAAGCATTGGAGTGACCCGGTTGGCAAGGCGCTCAACTATTTAGTTTCTCCATTTATTAGTAGGATAAAGGTTGGTGAGTCAATGTTTTTATATGGAGTTGTTTATGCTTTTTCATCTCTGGCTTGCTCGGGCCCTATATTGTTCATGATTGCTACTTTAGCTGTTTCGGAGGGAGTGGGAGGGTTATTGTCGACGGTTCTTCCATATTTATTTACTCTCTTCCTAATGATGGTTTTCTTTACTGCGATATCTACTTACGTCGGGTACTACTTGGCTAGATATATCAATAAATATATGGTGTGGGTCGACTTGCTCTTCTCGTTTCTGTTGATATTTAGTGGAATATACATATTTCTTTTTGAACTGGGGATTCCGATTATAGTGCCATAGTTCACTCTAATCCCCACAATATCTGTTTATTATTTTAGTAATTTGTGTATGATCGATATTCCTTCCTGTCAATAGTGCACATACCCTTTTTCCAGTAAACCTATTTCTATATTTATCTAAAGCCGCTAGAGTAGTTGCGGCAGCTCCCTCTATTATTTGCTTATGTGTTTTTATTAGTTGGGCTATATGCTTTTCTATTCTCCATTCCTCCACTAAGATAATGTCATCTAACATATCTTTTAGTATATCGAATGTTATTGAGTCTTTCTCTATGTTTCCGTGTAGACCGTCTGCGATAGATTTCTTTAGCTTGACCTCCACTATTTTGCCGGCTCTTAAGGAGTTGTACATGGATGGGGAGGCTTTGCTCTGCACCCCTATTATTTCTATATCTTTATCGATGTTTTTTATTGCTAATGCTATACCTGATGCGAGACCGCCGCCGCCAACAGGTATTACCACTACATCTAATTCTGGTAGATCATTAATTATCTCTAGGGCTATGGTTCCTTGTCCGTATATTATGTATGGATCATTGTAGGGGGATATGTATACTGAATTCGTTGATGAGGCGAATTTTATAGCCTCTTCTTCAGCTTCATCATAGGTTCCCTTTACTTCAATTAACTTTGCTCCGTATCCCTTTATAGCCCTTTTCTTTGTTTCGGGAGCATTTTCTGGTACATATACTGTGCATTTATGTTTGAAGAGTGAGGCCGTGTATGCTAATGCTTTTCCATGGTTGCCTGCCGAGGCTGTTACCCATTCTTTATTTAGTATATTGTCTCCTAGAACCTTATTCAAAACTCCTCTAATTTTGAATGAGCCAGTTAATTGGAGGTTTTCGAGTTTAAGATATACTTCACCACCTATTAGGTCGCTGTATACTGGTGAATATTCTATTGGGGTTTTCCATATATATTTATCTATTCTCTTCTTTGCTTGGTAAATATTGTTCAAAGTTCTCTCCATGTTCCCAACCTTGTATTGTTAAATTAATCTTGTTACGAAGGTGATTATGTCTCGGCAGAATGTCTCGGGATATTTAAGGTATGCTGGGTGTGGAGCTCCTTCGTAAACTATTAGTTTAGTGTTTTTAGTCCTTTCTCTGAATCTCTCCATTTCTATTCGTGGTACTATTCTATCGTCCCCACCATATATTAATAGGATTGGGATAGATTTTCTTGAGTAATGTTTAATTAATTCCGGGCGATTACTCCATACGGGCCCGACCAATATTAATCCTATAATGGGGTATATAGTTCCAAATACTAGTGATATATATCCACCGAGGCTTGCCCCAAGAAGTATGGGTGTAGTATTTGGGTATTCCTTCTCAAGTACTTTTTTGACGTGTAGGACATTATGTTGCGTGTCTCTATTTTTTTCTATGCAGTCGCTTACCTTGCCGTAGGGCATGTCTAGAGATAGATATGAAATCTGTTTATCCTCCAGAATGTCCAATAATCTTATTTCGCGCCATATTGCGCTGGTGAAACTATATCCATGTAATAGTATGAGTGGGTTCTCTGTCTTTCCTTTATATACTGTGTAGCTGCACCCCGCAAGTCTATGTATCTCCGGCTCCTTCATGTTTCATCTAAATATAAATTATTATTGGTTTGATATGATTAAAACTTAGGTGGTATTTATTGATTTAAATGTGGGAACGTCTCTATTATTGATGTTTGTTGGTGAATATCATTGAATGATCGCGAGTCTAAAAGCACGATTTTTCTTACTATCTTCGTTTTAATAGCCCTTTTAGGTAGTTTAACTTTCTATGGTTATAGTTTATATAAAAAAGTCTCAGAGCTAGAGGACAAGGTCACTTCTTTATCAATAGAGAACGAAGATCTTAAAAGTAGGATCTCGAGTTTATTGGGTGAGAATGCCGATTTAAAGGGCCATCTGTCTGAGATGGAGATGACTATAGACTATTTGAATAGGATTGTTAATCTAGAGGTTAATTATACTCTTCTTAATAGGACCGATATTGTTGTACCTAGTCAAAGTCAAATGATTATTAATCTAGGTGTGAATCAAGCCGGGTATATTGAGATTAAGGTTTTGGCCTCCTATAATCTTACGGTCGCGGTTATCCAAAAGTACAGGGACCAGTATATAATGATTTATCAAGATAGGATGATAAATAAGGGCGTTTTTGTATATCCTGTGCTCCCCGGTAATTTTACTCTGTATTTCATAAATGTCTATCCCTTTGATATTCTTGTCTATGTATCGGTATCACATGTTTATTGATTAAGTTCGGCTTAGAATGTTTCCGGTAGATGAGATTACTCTTCGATGCCTGCTATATGCTTAAGTATGTAATACACGTGTTTCACGCCGTTGATGAAGTCGTTAAGCCGTATGTTTTCATTAGGGGCGTGGGCTCTTGAGGCGTAATAGCCGACTCCAGCTCCCGCCATCGGTATGCCGAGTTTATTTGTGAAGAGGTATATTGGTCCACTGCCCCCTGATATTGGTGTGACGACTGCTTTACTTCCGTATGCTTTCTTGGATGCTTCAACCGCTGCCTTCACTATCTCTTCATCTGGTTTGGTATAGCCTGATGGATACATAGAATGGATCTTGATCTCTACATCCTTCTTATAACCTAGTTTTTCGATATATTGAACAAAGTCTTCATATATTTTCTTTGGGTTCTGTCCCGGTATCGGTCTTATATCTATTTTTATTGTTGCATGGCTTGGCACTATTGTCTTGCTGCCCTCTCCAGTATATCCTGAATAGAGGCCAGCAATGTTTAGACTGGGTTCGGATATGATTTTCCAGTAAGCCTTCTTTGCATCTATTCCTCCTACGAATTCGTCTATTCCAAGTATCTCTTTAATCTTATTAATCTCAATGTATGGGATATCTTCCATCATCTTCTTAGCTATACTGAGGTACTCATGGTCTATTCCGGTATACAATTGTTTGAATAGGATTTCGCCGCCCGGTTTTTTTAGCTTAGATATTAAGTCTGCGGCGAAGAGGGCTGGGTTAGGGAGTATTGGTGCATATCCGCTATGGGTGTCTGTCGCCAGCTTCTTGATAACTATTTCCAAGTAAACCATTCCTTTGTATCCTAGTGGGAATCCCAGTCTATTATCGGGTCTTATGTATCCAGTTTCCCATATTCCACCATCAGCCTTGAACTTACTACCATGCTCATCAACTATCTTCTCTAATGTGGGGCTTCCAATCTCCTCTTCCCCCTCTAACATCCATTTGATCTTGATGGGTTCTCCATGGAGTTCGGTGAATATATCGATGGCCATCAATCTCGCTATTATATTGCCCTTATTGTCAGCTACACCCCGACCATAGACATAGCCATTCTGTATGGTTAGGTCAAATGGGTCTGTGCGCCACTCTTCCAATGGTTCGGGTGGTTGGACATCGTAATGATTATAAAATATTATGCTTTTGCTACCACTGCCCTTTTCTGCGTATATTACGGGATTACCCCCTGCCTCGAATGTCTGTATTGTGAATCCCCTCTCCTCAAGTACTTTTGTTAGGTATGAGACAGTTTCTTTTATTTCGTTTTTGGGGTCGGCGGCTACAGATCTATGTTTTATTAGTTCTTTGAAGACTCGGAGGTAATTCTCTAGCTTGCTGTTAATAATGCTATCTAGACCCTCCATAAATATAATCATTTTCTTAGGTTCATTAAAATCCTTAGGATGACAATGTTTATCCACAATTTAGGTAGGGTCAGCCATATTTGGTGTGGATTATTCAGTTAAATCTTTGCTTATCCATTAGTATTTTTGGTGTCTTGGATATGAGTGAAGCCAATATGGATGAATATGTGAATATGGAGTTGAATTATGCTGAGGCATTGAAGAAGACGGTTAAGGATTTGAGAAACCCGGTTATTAAGACTATAATTGAGTCCATATCGAGGGATTCTGTTAAGCATGCCATGATTTATAAGACTATTGGGTTATTGCTGAAGGGTGAAGGCGCTTTGATCAGTGAGGAGGAGGCAGAATGGGTTCTTAAAGAGATCGAGCAGCACATTAAATCAGAGGAGGAAATGATTAGAAATGTCAAATCTATGTTGGAAGGGGGCATAAATAATAAGGCGGTTCGCTTTCTTTTAGAAGCCATTCTGAAAGATGAGGTTATTCACCATTCGATGCTTAAGAGAGTATATGAGATTATTGTTAAGCAGCATACCTTGACTGAGTCCGATATCTGGGATATGGTTTGGAAGGATGTTTCTTTTCATGGAACCCCGGGAGGGTAGAAATATTTAGTGATGTAGTCTTGAATGGGTTGGTGGTGATTAGGGGTTTAAGAGGGCCCCTGAGCCAGATAATAATGCAAGCATAAGGATTACGACTCCATATCTGAATTCTCCAGTTATTAGGATTATGGAAGAGGCCAAGGGAAATAAAATCATCATAGGAAGTAAGAGTAGCATCGAGGGAGCTAAGATGAAGATTAGAGTTGGGATGGTGATGGAGGCTATTAAAATACCTATACCTATCCACTTTCTTAGTACGTGTCTATCATTCCTGACCATATATGCGCCGGGGAATAATAGCGTGATTGATGAGCCGAGATACATGAGGAACATGGGTCCGGAGAGGACGGCTCCTTTTCCACCTATTACCACTAATGGTGGCAGTGCACTGGCATATAGCCCATATCCCCCGAACACAAGTCCTAATAGACCCAGAAGAATTAGGATGTAGCCGACGAGGAAGCCTCGATACATATCTAAAACCCAAAAAATAATTAATTATTATTACTCAGAAAAATTTGTTAACTAAAATGGTGTGTATAGCCTGAACTGGATACTTTATTCCAATTTCTCTGTAGTAGTCGTTAATCTCTATTTATTATGATGAAATCTGTTTCTAAGTTGAGTCTCTTACCAGTAGTTACCCCCTCCACTTCAATAACTAACTTGTATACTCCTGTTGTTGCGTTTCCAAGTCGGATCGTGAAGCTCGTTTTGCCATTGGGATATACTATTCTCGCTACGAGCCTGACGTTTTTAGGGGTTAGACTTTCATCCAGTACCCATCCCTCCGGTGTCCATCTATAAATCTTGTAACCATAGGGCCCGAATATTATTGGGTCCTTGCCAAGATTAACGACGGTGTATGTTAGGTCTTCTTCAGGCCTATAAGTTTTTTATCTGTGTAGAGTGCTGCATCCATATACTGTATTGGGACAATTATATATGACTTAATCATGTCGACCACTGTATCGTTCAATACAGCCTCCACAACTAGCAGATACCTAACTCCTTGAACAGATGGAAGATTGAAATTTATATTGCAGTAGGGCCCCACATTATCTAGATGCTTCAGAAGAACTATTTTATCCCCATTGATCCTAAATAGCTTAATGGAGAATCTTAAGCCCTGAATATAATGTTGGGGTCTATAAACTTCAAGCATCACACCTATTTTTCCACTAGGTCTATTGTATCTAGTGGCTATACCAAAGCCTACGCTGGCATTGGGTCCATTGCCTATAAAGACTGGGACTGTTGTCTTAAAATTGACGTATTTACTTAGTTTCTCAACCGTGGCTCCATATGCATTTAAATCATGCACAGTGGGTATGGAATTACCGTGGCCTATTATCCAAGGTCTCCACCATCGACCATATTCTAATGATTTTGAACTGGAAATATTAGCCAGAACCACCACCGCGCCAACAGAGAGCAATATCAATGAAACATACAAAACGTTTCTCAGCATACCAAACAAAATTATCTATTGGAATGAGGATTATTACTCTAGAAATTTGAACACCTAGAACATAGATTAAATAATAAATAATTTGCCTTGGAGCCGGGAGGGGGATTTGAACCCCCGTATAGCTGGTGTCCGCCAGTCATTGCCCCGTTGGGGCTCATAACACCAGCTGCAGCCAGCCCCCTACGCCTCTCGGGCATCCCGGCACATTATTTTCTCCATTATTATTGTGTGTTGGCGTTCCTTATTATATTTTTGTTTATGTATTTGTGTTGTTTGTTTGTGTGTTTGTTTTTGGTTTGGTGTTTTTTGTGTATAAATGTTTATATATATGCTTTTTTGTATATTTTTATTCATGGCTGTCCAAGAACGTGTAGTGTATCTGGATGGTGATGGGATACCGAGGTACTGGTACAATATTCTGCCTGATTTGCCTGAGCCTTTGCCGCCTCCTTTGGATCCAGAGACTGGTGAGCCTGTTTCTCCGGAGAAGCTGGCGGTTCTGTTTCCACGTGAGTTGATTAGGCAGGAGGTCTCTGAAGAGAGGTTTATTCCTATTCCTGAGGAGGTTCGTGAGGTTTATCGATTGTGGAGACCTACGCCGTTGATAAGGGCTGTACGCCTTGAGAAGTTTCTAGGGACTCCGGCTAGGATATACTTCAAGTATGATGGGGTTAGTCCTCCGGGTAGTCATAAGCCTAATACGGCGGTTGCCCAGGCCTATTACAATGCGAGGGAGGGTGTTGAGCGCCTAACTACGGAGACTGGTGCGGGGCAGTGGGGTTCCGCCCTTTCTTTTGCCTGTCATCTCTTCGGTTTGAATTGTAGGGTGTTTATGGTTAGGGTTAGTTATGAGCAGAAGCCTTTCAGGAAGGTTTTGATGAGGTTGTGGGGTGCTGATGTGATTCCGAGCCCAAGTAGGGTCACTCCAATAGGCTCGAGGATTCTGGAGGAGGATCCTGAGAATCCAGGCAGCTTGGGTATAGCTATTAGCGAGGCTATTTATGAGGCTGTCTCTAATGAGAATACAAAGTATAGTTTGGGGAGTGTCTTGAATCATGTGCTTATTCATCAAACTGTGATGGGTTTGGAGGCTAAGGAGCAGTTTAAGCTTGTTGAGGATTATCCCGATATCATTATTGGTGCGGTCGGTGGGGGTAGTAGTTTCAGTGGGTTGTTTTGGCCGTTCTATTATGATAAGGTTTCGGGGAGGGCGGAAAAGGATGTTTCTTTTCTTGCAGTAGAGCCTAAGGCCTGTCCAACACTTACAAAAGGGATTTATGCATATGATTATGGTGATACAGCTAGGTTGACGCCGCTTCTGAAGATGTATACATTGGGTCATAATTTCATTCCCCCGCCGATTCATGCTGGTGGGTTAAGGTACCATGGGGATGCGCCTACTCTTTGTCTACTGGTTAGGAAGGGTGTCGTGAATGCGGTGGCTTATGACCAAATTGAGGTTTTCGAGGCAGCCAAGTTGTTCTTCCAGACGGAGGGTATACTGCCCGCACCCGAGAGTGCTCACGCTGTGAAAGCTGCTATCGATAAGGCTATTGAGTGTAAGAGACGTGGTGAGGAGAAAACCATACTGTTCTCTCTAAGTGGCCATGGATACTTCGATATGAAGGCTTATCAGGATTTCATCGAGGGTCGTTTGGAGCCCTTTGCCTATCCGGAAGACAAGATCAGAGAGAACATCGAGACTTTACTTAGTAAGAAGTTATTATTCAGGTGATAATTTATACATCTTTTTTATAGACATATATATGGTGAAATTTGTAATTTCTTCGAATGTTTTCGTTTAATCCAATATTTATTTCTACTTAATAGGGGTTTCAAATATCTGTTTTTATGGTGGGAGAGGGTTGGAGCACTATAAGGTGAAGGAGATATCGGTTCTGTTGACAAACTCTTTTGCTAATCGTGTTGATAGGATGAAATCCAGTGATATTAGAGAACTTCTTAAATTGATATCTGCCGATATTATATCTTTCACTGGCGGTGCTCCCGACCCAGATGCATTCCCCTCGCCTGAGCAGCTTAGAGAGGCTATTGATTATATATTGGCTAATAGGGAGAAGGCTTTCCAATATGGTATAACAGATGGATTACCCAGTTTCCGGGAGTCTATTATAAAGTTTATGGAGCGGCAGATGGCCATTAAGGCCGAACTTAAGAATGTATTGGTAACTAACGGCAGTCAGGAGGGGCTTGAGGTCGTTGGTAGACTATTTATTAATAAAGGAGATAAGGTTGCCGTCGGTCTTCCAACCTATCTGGCTGCTATACAGGCCTTTAATTTATGGAGGCCTAAGTATATTGGTGTTCCCGTTGATAAAGATGGTTTAAATACCTTTACATTGGAGGCTTTGGTTAAGAAGCATAGGCGGACTAGGAAGCCTATTAAGTTTGTTTATGTTGTGCCTACAGGCCAAAATCCGACTGGAACTATTATGAGTCTTGAGCGTAGGAAGCACTTACTCGAGATTGCCTCAAAGTATGATTTATTTATCGTTGAGGATGATCCATACGGATTCATAACATTTAGGGATAATATTCCACCGAGGATTAAGGCCTTAGATGACGAGGATAGAGTAATTTACATGTCTACATTCAGTAAGATTTTTGCTCCCGGGGTTAGACTTGGATGGGTAGTGGCTAATGAGACGGTGATTAAGCATATGTCTCTAGCTATCCAGGCCATCAACCTCTGTCCCCCCAACTTCAACCAGTATATGCTTAAATATTTCCTAGATAAAAGGCTCATAGACAACAATATCCCCAAGATAAGAAGGATATATCGTGAGAAGCGTGACGCCATGCTGATGGCGATGGATGAGTATATGCCGAGCGAAGTTAATTATTATAGGCCAGATGCAGGGTTTTTCGTATTCGCATATCTACCTGACTATATCGATGCTAAGAAACTCCTGTACTATGCGATAGAGAAGGAGAAGGTGGCGTTTGTCCCAGGACGTAGCTTCTTTGTAGACGGTTCTGGTTACAATACGATGAGACTCAGCTATAGTTTACCAAAGCCCAATGTAATCATTACTGGTATAGAAAGGTTGTCAAGGGTCATTAAGGACCATATAAAGAGGGGCGGATCTTAGGAGTGGTTTAATCCGTTAAATGAAGCGGGAGAAGCAACGGATCAGGGAGTATGTGTGGAACTTGCTGATGGAGAAGGGAGTGGCGAGGTTCCCTCTCCCACCTCATGGTAGAATACCTAATTTCCTGGGCTCAGATGAGGCTGGTCTAAAGCTTATTTCACTTGATGTTTTTGAGGATGCTGGTGTTGTTAAGGTTAATCCGGATTCGCCCCAGAGGATCGTTAGGGAGTATGCACTTCGTATGGGCAAGAAGTTGCTTATGCCAACCCCACGTATAAAGAA
>JALTTZ010000072.1 GCA_027047855.1 Nitrososphaeria archaeon | reverse complement strand
GAGTATTTCCGGGGTTATGTGGTAACTACAGCTGGATATAAATAGTGTGCTGCACTTAATGCTTGTAATAATGCTCTTTATTATATTTTTATACTTGTTTACTCCTGATCTTACGTTCTTTTTCGTAGGTGCTAGGGCAGGAGGATCAACTATTACTATGTCGGCTTCTAGATTTGTCTCAAGAAATTCTTCTACAGTGGTATGTATAATTTCAGCCTTTGCATCTAGCTTGTTCAATTTGAGATTTCTCTGTAGGATATCTACAGCATTTTCGTCTTGTTCGATAAAGTATGCCTTATTACTTCCGTTTAGGAGATAATGTATTCCAAATCCACCAGTATAGCTATATAAGTCAACTACTACATTTGCTTTGTGTGCTTTCGGAAGCCCTAGTCTGTTTATTCGGTGGTCTAAATAAAATCCTGTTTTTTGACCATTTACTATGTCAACTATGAATTTTGCCTTTCCTTCTCTGATTATTACTTCCTCTATTTTATCGGTTGTTAGCCATTCACTATAGAGTTCAAGCCCTATGTCTAATCTGCTCCGTTGTGTGTTCTTGAGATATATCGCGTCAATATCTCCATGTTTGATTAATGCTTTTTTTATTATATCTATTCTTATATCCATTCCTATGCTGCTCGTCTGTATGACAGCCACATTTTTGTATTTATCAATGATTAGACCGGGGAGATAATCTGCATCAGCATATACAATCCTTTTAGAGTCATATGGATACGAGTCTCTTCTTTTTATGGAGGCTAATATGTTTCTTTCAATGGCTTCTTCTAGGTTTTGTAAATCACCCTTATAGAGAACTCTTATGGCTACTGGGCCATGTCCATCATAGAATCCTCCTCCTAGAATCTTTCCTCTTTGATTAGTTATGAATATTTCTTCTCCTGCTTCTGCCCCTCCATCATCCTTTATTCCGTCTTTATATATAGTTAGTATTCCTTTGTTTAGAAGTCTCACACCTTTATTGTTTAATATTACCCTCTTTACCATATTCTTCACCATAGTAATGGCATGTATCTCTTAAAGGACAGATGTTGCATCTTGGGTTTATAGACTTACATATTTTACGTCCAAATGCTATTAATTCTAGGTGTGCATCCAGATAATTTTCACTTGGCAAGTTTTTTCTCCAAAATTCGCTTATTTCCAGGTATTTGGCTTTTCTATTTACAAGACCCAGTCTCCTGGTTATTCTCTTTATGTGAGTATCTACTGGGAATGCAGGGTGTCCCATTTTGAGTAATAGGATGTCAGCAGTTTTATCTCCAATCCCCGATATCTTAAGGAGTAGTTTTCTGGCCTCTTCGTATTCCATGTTCGCCAGTTTAGTTAGGTCTCCATCTAGTCTTGTTAATATTTCTTTTGTTGCTTCCTTAATTTTTTTGGCCTTTACCCTGTAGAGTCCACCGATTTTTATGGCTTCAGCGATCTCGTTTATTTCTGCGTTCAATATTTTATTAGGTTCGACACCTATTTTCTCGTCTAGTCTTTTAAATGCACTTATGCTATTCTTATCGTTTGTGTTTTGGGATAATATGGTGGCAATTAGTATTTTGTAGTAGTCTTTCTTGGAGGGCACTTCCGAAGTAAATTGCATGTTTTTTCTTAATTTCATCTTTTTTATGGTTCTGTAGATGTGTAATGCGTTCGATTCTGTAGTCATATCTGTCAATAACTATTTATAGAAACAACTTATTTGTAAAAGGTTGTTTAGTCAAGTTATAAAAAATGGTTATGGGTGTGGATCGAAATACTTATTTGAAGTACTTTTCCAGTATTTCCTGTGCCTTCTTCTTTGCTCCTCTTATGGTGAATTTGGGAGGTTCGACTCTCTTGGCTCCTTCAATGTGTGGTAGTGGTGATACTAAAGATGTGCCTTTCACTGTTTTTAGGTACCCTAGATCGCGTTCAATTACTTTCTTTCTAAGTAGTTGTATTGCGAGGGCTGGATCAACACCCTTTGGACAGGCGTCGGAGCATGAACCAGCTAGGTGGCATCCCCAGCATCCGTCGGGTGAGTCGACGATATCTAGTCTGATAAATACTCCTTCATCTCTACTGTCTGCTATGAATCTATATGCATTCATTAGGGCCTGTGGACCAAGATAGTTTTTGTTGGTTCCTGATGTGGGGCATGCGGCATAGCATAGTGCACAAGTTAGGCAGTAGCTGAACTGTAAATATTCTTCGACTTCCTCCGGCGTCTGTTTGTATTCACGTGTAGGGTTCCAATATTCTTCCCCTTCATCTTGCCTTATTATGTATGGTTTGATTAGTCTCTGTTTCTCGAAGAAGGGTGTATGATCTACTACTAAATCCTTGACAAGTGGTAGATTCTTTAGAGGTTCAAGTGTTATTGTATCTGAGTTTAGATGTAGTATTTGCGTGGCACATGCAAGCATCGGTTTCCCATTTATAATTATGCCACATATACCGCATGTGGCCATTCTGCAGCTTCTTCTAAATGCTAGGGACGAATCTAGATTCTCTTTTATGTATATTAATCCCTCTAGCACAGTCATACCACGGAATACTGGTATCTCGAAAGCATCTATTCTGAATTTTCCTTCTTCTGGTATCCATCTTTTTATCCTAAATGTTACTTTTTTTACCGTCTCCATTTTTCTCACCTTGTCATGATATTATTGGTAACATTCCATAGATGAGGAGTATTATGTACACTATCCATATAGTCCATGATATTATCACTCGTGTTCTTTGGTTTGTTACGTATTCGAAAATTATGTTTCTTATTCCTATGAAGCCGTGGGTCAGGAGTGCAAATAGTAGCAGGGTATATAGCATGTCGTAGAAGGGGCTTGCCATCCGTTGGGAAACAGTCTCCCAACTTAATCCTTCCTCGTATCCTGGTCCAATGAATGATGTGAATAACGATAGATGTAGAAGTATTAGTATGACTATTGCGGCTCCCAAAACATATTGGATGAATCTTATATAACTCTCCTTCATCTTAAAACACCCAGACAAGTAGTAATTCGTATCCGACGATTAGGAGGAGGATTGCACCGATTATAATCATTAGCAGTATGAAGTATCTTGGCCCACGCGTCTTTAGTACTTGTCTATATGGGTATACGGGTTTAGTCGGTTTGCCTAGGAGGAATCCATATTCGTTAAGTATTAACCTTATTCCGTTGACTCCATGGAAGATAAGACCGGCCATGACGAAGAACAGTCCTATGTCTGCGATGGGATTGTTTATTATACTATGACTAATTTCATATGCACCTTCTCCATACATTCTCGATGATGTTACTAGTATATGTAAGATTAGGTATAGGACGAGACCTATACCCGTTACTCTATGTAGGAAATATAGATATCTTTCCATATTCATCCTAAGGTTTCCTATCCATCCTAGGGTTCCTGTCATGTTGTATTTGCTTTTATATTTCTTTTCTCTTTTTGCAAAACCCATATGATCACCTCAATATTTTCTTTCCACGGGTTTCCAAAAGAGTATCTTTACTGGCTTGTATTTTATTATTGGCCCTTCTTCGCTGTAGTAAACTAAAGTATGTTTAAGGAAATTCTTGTCATCTCTATATGGATAATCGGTTCGGAAGTGAGCTCCTCTGCTTTCTTTTCTTGCTAATGCACCAACAGCTATGACCTCTGAAGATATGAGCATGTGATCCAGCTCCAATGTATAGAATAGGTCGCTGTTATAGAAACTCGATTTGTCGGCCACTCTAGCTTTACTGAATTTCTCCTTCAATTCTCTTATCTTCTTTAACCCTTCTGTCATGCCCTTCTCGTCTCTGAATACATGGAAGTATGTATCCATGACTACTCGGAGTTCTCTCCTTATTGTATATGGGTCTTCTCCGCTCTCCCTTTTCATTAGACCGTCGAATATACGCTTCTCCTCCTTTTCTACCAAGTCTAGTGGCACTTCTGGGAAATCATCTTTTTTCATAGCGTAGTTTGCCGCGTTTGCCCCCGCGTACTTCCCAAATACTAAGCACTCAGCTGTGGAGTTTGTTCCCAATCTGTTTGCTCCATGTATACTTACAGATGTCACTTCACCAGCTGCCCATAATCCCTTTGCTTCGGTCGCTGCATCTATATCTGTAGGGATGCCGCCCATCGGGTAGTGGGCTACTGGTCTCACGGGAAGGGGTTCGTCGATAGGGTCTATTCCGGCGAATTTTATTGCGACTTCCCTTACTAGTGGGAGTCTATCTAAAATCTTTTCTCTTCCTAGATGTGTCAAGTCAAGATGTACATATTTGAGTCCGTAGGGGCCCTCAAATCCTCTTCCCTCGTTTATCTCAGTCATCATGGCTCTGCTCACGATGTCTCGGGGAGCTAGTTCCATGAATTTAGGTGCATATTTTTCCATAAATCTTTCTCCTTTATTATTTCTTAGATATCCTCCTTCGCCTCTTGCTCCCTCTGTTATTAGGATTCCGGATGGTATTAATCCCGTGGGGTGGAACTGGACGAATTCCATGTCTTGGAGAGGTAGTCCTGCTCTGTAGGGTATAGCGAAGCCGTCTCCCGTTGCTGAGAGGCTATATGTTGTGAATCCATACATTCTTAAACCTCCGCCGGTCGCCCATATGGCCGCTTTGGAAGTGAATACATGGAATGTGCCGTTGTACATATCTATGGCGGTCATTCCTCGGTATTCTCCATCAACAATTAATAGGCTGGTGACGAACCATTCAGGATAGAATGTAACATTATCGAATCTTTGTAATACTCCCCATAGGGTCTGCATCTCAAAGAACCCTGTTTTGTCAGCTGCAAATGTAGCCCTTGGGAATGAATGGCCCCCAAATCTTCTTTGTGCTATTCTACCGTCTTCTCTTCTGCTCCACGGCATCCCCCAATGCTCAAGTCTATATATTTCTTTGGGACAGTCGAAGACAAATCTCACGACTGCATCTTGGTCGGCTAGGAAGTCGGAGCCTTTCACTGTATCCCATGCATGTGCCCAGAAGTTATCGCCCTCATTTGTATACAACACTGCGGCCGTCCCACCTTCTGCACAGACGGAGTGTGATCTGTTTATCTGTAGTTTGGATATAACTGCTATATCGAGTTTACCTTTGGATATTAGGGCTGCTTCTACCGCTGCTCTTAGTCCTGCCAGGCCGCTTCCGACGATGATTAAGTCATGTCTAATAATCTCTACCATGTAGATTCACCAGCTTCAAATATATTTTGTGTTTTCTCTGAATTAAGGAAGTAATATATAAAATAAATAAGATAAGTTGGGGATAAAACTTTTTGGGTTTTAAAGTTTAGATAGTATTCTATTTAGGTTCTCTGATGTCGTTTTTTCAATTACTTTATGGATACTTTCTCTATGTGTATCCATTGTAACTATGAGGGGACCGAATTCCTCAACTTCCAGTATCCAAAGTGCTTCTGGCGTGCCTAAGTCTATCCATTCGACGCCAACCACTCTTTTTATCGATTTTGCTGCTAATGCCCCTAGTCCACCGGGGAATATAGTGTAGACTGCCCCGTATTTTGATAGTGCTTCTAGAGTCTTTTCTTTCATTCCTCCTTTACCCACGATCACACGTGGTCGGAAGTATTCGATAAATTTATGTTCAATGTATTCCATCCTTGTGCTGGTAGTGGGGCCGGCTGATACGACTGACCAGGAATCATCCTGTTTCATTACGATGGGGCCACAATGATATAAAACGTTACCAGTGAAAGTAACTGGAATTTCTTTTCCCTCTTCGTGGAATTGCACAGCCCTCCTGTGAGCTTGGTCCCTAGCGGTTATCACGGTGCCAGATACATATATAACATCTTCAACATGTAATTTCCTAATATCCTCTTCCTTAATAGGGGTCTTAAAGTGATACTCGGTCATGTTTATTCACCTAATAATTTTATACTAAATATATTGGGTATATTGTGGCTTAGTACAGTTATTTCTCCATTAGGTGTGATTTTGAGTGTGGCTTTTCTCGCTGCCCAGCATTGTGTAACTATCCCCACTGGTAGGGTCGCTGGGTGTCTGTGGGCATATTCTATGTTAACACCTAGTACGGTTGTGTCCCCCCCTAGGCCCATTGGGCCGATGCCTAGCGAGTTTAGTTCATTGAATAATTCCTCTTCTAGTTGTGCGACTTTAGGATTTTGGTGTCTTAGTGTGAGGGGTCTAAGTAGAGCTATCTTGCCGAGTTTCATCGCTATGTCTGCCCCACCTCCTATTCCTATGCCTACTATTATGGGTGGGCATGGTTTACCGCCTGCTTCAAATATTGTTTTAAGTACTGCCTCTTTGATTCCCTTTATGCCTAAGCCGGGGCTCACCATCCTTAGTTGAGATGTGTATTCACTTCCTCCCCCCTTAGGTAAGACGGTAATTTCCAAGTCATCTCCATCAACTATCTCCCAGTTTATCCATGGAATGAATCTGCCCGTGTTGTCTCCTGAATTTTTACCAGTAAGGGGGTCTACTGCATTAGGTCTTATAGGCACTACTTTGGTTGCTTTTCTAGTGGCCTCCTGCAGAATACTTTCCAATTCTCTAATTAATGGGAAGTCTTTGCCCACTTTAACGAACCATGTTATTGTACCGGTGTCTTGGCACATAGGTATACCGTCCTTTTCTGATAAAGTGAAATTATCTATGATAGATGAGAGTATCTTTTTAGCTACTGGATTGCTTTCCCTCTCATAAGCCTGTTTTATCGCATCCTTGACATCTTGAGGTAATGAAGTTACAGCGAGTTTTATTCCTCTAGTGAGTGCATCAACAAGCTGTTCTCTCGATAGTGTTGTCAAATTCTCACCTATAAATTATATTAGTCATGTAATCTTTAGTCAATATACATATTTTATATAAACCATATTGGGAAATATTTTTCTGGTGAGCCGATTGGAGATAGAGGTTATTCCAATAAAAATACCAGATGGTGTGAACATTATTGCAGGGACAAGCCACTTTATAAAAACGGTTGAGGACCTCTATGAGGCTCTAGCCACATCAAGCCCACACCTTAAGTTTGGGATTGCCTTCTGTGAAGCAAGCGGCCCCACCTTAATTAGATACGATGGTAATGACGAGGACTTGACTAACTTTGCTGTGGACGTTGCAAAAAAGGTGGCTGCTGGCCACTTCTTTGTCGTAGCTATTAAAGAGGGATACCCAATTAATGTTCTTCCAAAGATACGTAATGTCGATGAGATAGTTAATGTCATGGTGGCGACAGCCAATCCAGTCCAATTTTTAGTTGTTGAGACTGACCAAGGTAGAGCTGTAATAGGCGTTGTCGACGGTTTTAAATCAAAAGGTGTTGAGGGTAAAGAGGATAAGGAACATAGGCATAAATTCCTACGTGATATTGGTTATAAAAAGTAGTTGTCTGTTATTTATTCACTTAATTACATTTTTTGTTAGCATTTCCTTTACTTGGTTTGGGTATTCGCTATGGATTACCAACGTATCTTTGGGTAGTATTTCTTTATATACCTTGATCAAGTCTAAGGGATGTATATGGCCGCTGCTATGTATCCTATATGATGGTGCATTCAATGCCTTCAACCAGTTGTTTAACTTTTCATACGATATCTCGATTTCTTCATCATAGGGCTCTGATGTGCTGTGTATAGCTAGACATCGTTCAGGTCCTGTTTTGAAGATATCTTGTATATATAGATTGAATCCTTCAAGTATGACGTTTTGTGTGGGGACATCTTGTAAAGTTTCTATTATGTTATAGCCTTCATTTTCCATTTCTTCTATAATCTCTCTTACTTTTCTTCTGAGTCTTCCCCGGTTTTTTACATATATATATAGCATGTCTTTGTAAGCATCTAAAGAGATTTTCTTTGTCAGTCCCGAGTCTTCTTTGTATAGTCTATAGAGAAATATCAAGTGACGGTAGTCGAATAGAATATTTTTGTTCCAATTTACAGCGGCTTCGATAATGCTCTCGTACCTGTCTATGTCTAGATATGAATATTCTAGTAATATGGTTCCATCGAAGCTGCTCAATATTTTGTTTAGTCTGGCTAGGACATCTATTTCCCTATCTGTACTGCAATCGCTGAATCGTGTGCCTTCAGTTATGAATAGATCTATTTTTCCATATTCTTTTGCTTTTATTATCATATCCTCTGTTAAGGATCTTTCACATACTTTTCCTCCGTGGAGTCTATAGTCCCCTGTATATAATATGGTTGCGTCTGGTGTACGTATTATGTAGCTGTATGCTCCTGGGATACTATGGTCTACATGGATTGGGTGGACGGTGATTTCATCTATGGGTATCTCGAAGCCTGTGCGGAATTTGGTTACGCCATTCTTTAGGTCAATTTTATATTTAATGTTGTAGACGTCTCTTCTGGTTCTTAATATTATCTCGCATGTCTCACCCATAAATAGATTTGTTCCGCTGGGTATGTACTGGGTTAGTTCTGAGTGGTCTCTATGTGCATGCGAGATAAATATAGCGTTTATGTCGTTCTCCGTTTTAGCGAATAATCCCTCTATCTTTGGGACTATTCCTAGTTCTATAAGTTCGTCGGCGTCTTTAGGGGTTCTGAAAGGCCATTCATAGAATTTTTTGAATTGCTTAAATGATATGCCTAAATCTAGGATTATTCTATTCTTTTTATATCTTATTTCCACCAAGTTTCCACCGATCTCTTCATATCCTGAGTGAACTATTACCTCTGTGTTGTTTACTGTTTGTTTTATCATTCTATCTATCCTCCGATATACTCAATTAGTCTCTTTAATTTATTAACCGCGTCTAGAGAGTCGTATCCAGTTACATAAATGAATCCGACTCTTCCGTATCCTCCTGTGTCGATTATTATATCTTTTGGTTTTCTATTAATTCGATTAATTCATCATCTGTTAGTGCATTTAGTTCCATGTAGTCCATATCAAGAGCTTGGGCCGCTTCTTTGAGTTTGTCATTGTAGCCTACGCCGGTTATTCCACATATATTACTATCTATTATGTGAAGTTTTCTTAGAACTCTTCCCATGTGTCTACTTCCTCCAAGCTTTGGCCTGTCAAATACCTTTATCTCGTCATCAACAGCTACTATTCTTCCTGGAAATCCAATCACTGGATATTTCCAAGGGTCTTCCCCTATTTCAACCAGCCTCACTATATTTGTTGAGACCTCAGGTATGTATTTAGCGATTGAGGGTATGTTTTTGAATACATTGAATGCCTTATCAACTTCAATTATAGCTCTATTTACTAGTATTTCACCGTAAAGTTCGGTTATTTCTAAGCAGTCATGGTATCGGGCTTGGTCAAGGGCTTTAATAAGTTTGCATGCTATTCCTTTCGAAACCCATTTTATCCATATGTCTAAGATTAGTTGGTTTAGGAGTTTGGGTGTGAGGCCGGGTCTATATATAGTGGACCTTATTAACTCTAGATCTGATTTTATTAAGGAGTAGATGTCTTTCGGTATATACTTTGATAGATCAGCGTTGATGTATTTTATTATGGCTGAGGGTGTTACCCCTATTCTCCTTGCCAGCTCGCTCCAATTCATTATTCTTGGGTCATGGTTTTTAGTTATGTATATTCGTATTCCTGGGATAATTTTCTTTACCAAGACTTCTTCCAAAAGTATCATATCCTAAAAATTAATAATTGTTTATGTTTACTAATAATGGTGAGTTGCCTCTGGTGGGTGTATCTGTGTATTTA
>JALTTZ010000071.1 GCA_027047855.1 Nitrososphaeria archaeon | reverse complement strand
AAACTTGAAAGATAAACTTATCTCCTTCATTAAAAGAGAAGGATTGTTCGGCAAGATCTCTGGTAGGTTGGGTGGATTAATTGTTACGGGCGGTCCTATAAAAAACTTTGTTTCTGGCAATGTATTGAATGTAGGGGATTCGGCTGGAATGGTGAAGATTACGACCGGGGGAGGGTTATATTATGGTGCAGTGGGTGCACATATACTAGTTAAGTCTTTGGTGGATAAGGAAATTAGTAGTTACAGAAAACGGTGGATAAGTAGATTCGGTAAGGAGTTGACGTTTCAGAAGGTTATTAGAGAATTCTTTCTTAATGCTAATAACGATGATTTAAGAAATGTTTTTAGCACTTTGAGTAGAAAGGAGATTTTTAATCTATTGGTTTCCGTTGGAGAT
Organism: Nitrososphaeria archaeon; assembly: GCA_027047855.1. GTDB lineage: Archaea > Thermoproteota > Nitrososphaeria > Geothermarchaeales > JDFR-13 > WAMZ01. Next base: position 3,156 of record JALTTZ010000071.1, on the reverse strand, counting down.
ATGGATTTCCATGCCTCTTCACTATTTAAGATCATTATGGAGAAGGATATGATTAAGTACCTTCTAAATGTTAAAATTCTCCGTGGATTATTAACTAGAAATATAATGAACTATTTTGGGTAGTTTTTAGTTCTTTGAACTAATGATTTAAATATTTCCTCTTTAAACACCTTTCTATAAGTTAGGTGAGATGCATGAGTGAAGTATATAAACCACCGAATTGCACCAGTTGCAATAAGACAATTGTACCTTATGAGAAATCCGTCAAGTTTCCGTGTCCATCATGCGGAGTAGCTATAATATGGAGATGTGAGAAGTGTAAAAACATCGGTAGAAAATATGTATGTCCAAATTGTGGATTTGTTGGTCCTTAACAGGTGTAAAGTATGGCGAAGATACGTATAATCTATAAAATATTACCTTCGGAAGTTGGAGACGACATCATGAACACAATTCTTAATAAGATAAAGGAAAAAGCGGGGGATTTGAATTATGTAGTTAATGACTATAGGGTTGAGCCAATAGCATTCGGTCTCAACGCTTTAAAGGTTTTGCTGACCTTTGATGAAGAAAGTGGGAAGCTAGACGATTTTGAGAAATATATTAGTAGTTTGTCTGAGGTAAGTAGTTGGGAAGTCGTCGGTATGACGAGGGGCTAGAGGAGTATATCAAAAGTAACAGTAGTCTTATAAAGTATCTCAGGAGACTATTTTTTCAGTATTTTATATATTAGTAAATTTTTGTATCCATCTAGGTAATTATTATTGAAATATTGGGAAGGGTAGTATGAGTGGGAAGATACAGTTAGTAGTTAAGGAGCCTTATCCGAGAGATATAGGTAGAGGTATAGCTAGAATACATCCTGTTGTTTTTCAGAAGCTGAATATTAAGGAGAGGGATGCGATTATTATTGAGAAGGATAAACAAGCTGTTGCTTGGGCCCTTGCACTACCTAGAGAGGAAAACCCAAATATAATTAGACTGGATAAGGATACTCGTAGGTCTGTTGGAGTTTCACTTGATGATACGGTAATCATTACCCCTACAAAGATAACTTTGGGTAAGAAGGTTCTGCTTATACCGACTGAGAAACTTGATAATGTAGATAGAAGTTTCATCAATATGATTCATAATAAGTTGATAGGGCGTCCATTATTGAAGGGAAACATTATAGCTGTTCACCTTTTCGGGAGTCCTCTCTACCTTAAGGTAAAAAGCACAAAACCAGCCGGCCCAATTTATGTGTCTGACAACACAAGAATAGTTATATCCACCGATTTAACCAGAATAGATGAAGTTGAGATTAGATATGATGACATAGGTGGTTTAGACAAGGAGATCGAGAAAATAAGAGAAATGGTCGAGTTACCACTTAAATATCCTGAGTTATTCCAGAGATTAGGGATAGATCCGCCTAAAGGTGTTATATTATATGGGCCTCCTGGATGTGGAAAAACATTATTGGCTAGGGCGGTTGCTACAGAGTCTGAAGCCAACTTTTTTGCGATAAACGGCCCCGAAATTACAAGTAAGTATTATGGTGAATCGGAGGCTAAGTTGAGGGAGATATTTAGGAAGGCCGAGGAGAATGCACCAAGCATAATATTCATTGATGAATTGGATTCAATCGCACCTAAGCGAGAGGAGGTTAGTGGAGAGGCTGAAAAGAGGGTGGTGGCTCAGCTACTAACTCTGATGGATGGATTGAAGGGAAGAGGCCAAGTTATAGTTATAGGAGCTACTAATAGAATAGAGGCTGTAGACCCAGCTTTGCGTAGACCGGGTAGGTTTGATAGAGAGATTGAAATTAGAATACCTGATGAGAAAGGTAGACTGGAGATTTTGAAGATACACACTAGAGGTATGCCACTTTATCATGATGTAGATTTGCAGAAGCTGGCTAGTATAACTCATGGGTATACAGGAGCCGATATACAGGCATTATGTAGAGAGGCTGCTATGAAGGCGTTGAAACGTTACTTGCCATTGATTGAGAAGGACTATGAGGGCAGGATACCTAACGAGTTGCTTGAGAAAATGGTTGTAACTATGAAGGACTTTATGGATGCATACAAAGAGATTGTTCCTACTGCGATGAGAGAGGTGGAGATCTCTATTCCACGTGTTACGTGGGATGATGTTGGAGGATTGGAAGACGTCAAACGTACATTACGTGAGACTATTGAATGGCCACTTAAATATCCAGATAAATTTAAAAGATTAGGGATAGATCCGCCTAAAGGTGTATTACTCTATGGGCCTCCTGGAACTGGAAAGACTTTGCTGGCCCAAGCTATAGCGAACGAGACAAACATGAATTTCATTGCCATTAAAGGACCTGAATTACTTAGTAAGTGGGTGGGGGAGTCTGAGAAGGGTGTTAGAAGAGTTTTTGCAAGAGCCAGAAGTGCAGCGCCATCCATAATATTCTTTGATGAGATAGAGGCTTTAGTGCCCGCTCGTGGTGTCGATACATCTGTAGTAACGGATAGAGTGATAAGTCAGTTCTTGACCGAGATGGATGGTGTTAGCAGATTAGAAGATGTTATAGTTATTGGTGCGACTAATAGGCCCGACTTAATAGATAAAGCATTACTTAGGCCTGGCCGGATGGATTTGCTAGTCTATGTTCCACCTCCAGACACAGAAGCCCGATACCATATTCTGAAGATTCATACGAGAAAGACCGTTCTAGCTAAGGATGTAGATCTAAAAAGAATAGCAGAGATGACTGAGTATTACTCTGGAGCTGATTTATATGCATTGGTTCGGGAGGCAGCAATGAACACTATAAGAAGAGGGGGCGACGAAGTTACTATGGAAGACTTCTTAGCCGCTTTAAGAAAGATTAAACCTTCGCTTAACGAGGATATTATAGAGTGGTATGAGAATTATTCTAGGAAGATGGAGGCAAAGCGGATGGATCTGCCTGCAGCGTTTGCATAGATTAATTATATCGTTCCACAAAAGATTTTATCTTGGTAGTACTTTTATATCAACTTTGGTGAGATGGTCGTGGTTAAGAGTAATAATTGGTCAGGTAGGCCTTTGCATAAGATTGTATTTGACATTATAGCTAAGCATAAAAGCTTGTATTTGGATCAGTTAATTGAAGAAATCAGGAAGATGAAGATCAATATAAACGAAGATGAAGTA
>JALTTZ010000070.1 GCA_027047855.1 Nitrososphaeria archaeon | reverse complement strand
ATTTAATATAAATGGTAAATTAAATTAATGTTTGTCAATACTAGGTTAACGCCTTAACTAAAAATAAATATGAAGATTTATTAACCCCTATAATCCATTTCATATGGTGATATGTATGAATTTTCTGAGGTGAATTAATTATGTCTGCACCTGTATATCCAGTGGCTGCTGGTCAGCCTATATTGATTCTGAAAGAGGGTACATCGAGGAGCAAAGGCAGGGAGGCGATGAAGAGGAACATTCTTGCAGCGAAGACTGTTGCTGAGATAGTTAAGTCCAGCCTTGGTCCAAAGGGTATGGATAAGATGCTTGTCGACAGTCTTGGTGACGTAGTGATTACCAATGACGGTGCAACGATGCTTAAAGAGATGGAGATTGAGCATCCTGCTGCCAAGATGATGGTCGAGGTTGCTAAGGCCCAGGATGCCGAGGTCGGTGATGGTACAACATCCGTAGTGGTTCTTGCTGGTTCCCTATTGGAGAAGGCTGAGGACCTTATTGAGAAGGATGTACATCCAACTGTCATTGTCGAGGGTTATAAGAAGGCTGCTGCCAAAGCTCTCGAGATTTTGGGTAAGCTTGCCAAGAAGATAGATCCTAACGACGATGAGATGCTGAAGAAGATAGCTGAGACTTCAATGATCAGTAAGTTGGTAGCTGCCGATAAAGAATATTTGGCAGAGTTGGCTGTTAAGGCCGTTAGACACGTGATGACTGAGGAAGACGGTAAGATCAAGATCGATCTGGACGACATTAAGATTGAGAAGAAGCAGGGCGGAAGCATTAGAGACACAATCTTCGTTGACGGTATTGTCTTGGACAAGGAGGTTGTACACAGTAACATGCCTAAGAGGATCGAGAATGCGAAGATCGCTTTGATTAATGCTCCATTAGAGATCAAGAAGACTGAGTTCGATGCAAGGATTAATATCACTAGCCCCGATCAGTTGAAGATGTTCATTGAGGAGGAGCACAGGCTCTTGAAGGAGATGGTGGACAAGATCGTTGCTACCGGTGCCAACGTAGTAATTTGTCAAAAGGGTATAGATGATATTGCCCAGCATTACTTAGCTAAGGCTGGCGTCCTCGCTGTAAGGAGAGTTAAACAGAGTGACATGGAGAAGATCTCTAAGGCAACTGGTGCAAGAATTGTCAACAATATTGAGGAGTTGACTTCCGAGGACTTAGGTACTGCTGAGCTTGTCGAGGAGAGGAAGATCGAGGAGGATAAATTCGTCTTCATCGAGGGCTGCAAGCAGGCAAAGAGTGTTACTATCTTGGCAAGAGGCGGTAACGAAAGGGTCGTTGATGAGGTTGAGAGGAGCCTAAGAGACGCATTAAGCGTCGTCAGGGACGCCATTCTGAAGCCAGCCATCGTTGCTGGTGGTGGTGCTCCTGAGGCTGAGTTGTCTCAGCAGATTGCTCAGTGGGCTGACTCCCTGAGTGGTAGGGAGCAGTTGGCTGCTAAGGCTTTTGCCGAGGCTTTGATGGCTATCCCGTTGACATTGGCAGAGAACGCTGGTTTAGATACAATTGACATCGATGTGTCTTTAAAGGCAGAGCATTCCAAGGGCAATATCTGGGCTGGTGTCGATGTCTTCAAGGGCGGCGTCGGAGATATGATGAAGAACGAGGTCATTGAGCCAGTTATGGTCAAGGAGCAGCTGATAAAGGCTGCTACAGAGGTAGCTTCAATGATTCTAAGGATCGATGATGTCATTGCAGCCAGTAAACTCAAGGAGGAGAAGGGTGGTAAGGGAGAGTCTGGCCCTGAGGGCGGAGAGACCGACTTCGACTAGAACCTTTCTCCTAATATAGGGCAACCTCCATTCTCATAGATCTTCTTTATATTTTTTTTGGAAGGATTATTTACTCTTTAGTTTCTCTTGAATCTCTTTCTTTATCTCTTCCCGAGTCTTATTCTCTGTATCTATGCCTAGCTCACGTGCTATTTTGTATAATTCATCCTCTTTCTCATCCTCACCCTTTTGCGCCTTCTCAAATTCCTTCCTAGCTTGACCTAAGGCCCTTGCCAATTTTGGTATCTGAGAGGGTCCCCATATAAGTAGAGCGATGATGACAATGATTAGAAGCCACTCACTTGGTCCCGGCATAAATTGCAAGATTGTCGATTTAATTATACCGCCTAGCATAATATTCATCTCCATAAATCAAATAAATTAAGACATGTTTACAAATAAATAAATTTTTGAATTTGAATGCTTATCCAATGGTTTAATTGTTTATCCCAAGGTTCTCCAAGATTTTATGGGCGGCGTTATATCCACAAGCCCCCATTATCCCTCCGCCGGGGTGTGTTCCTGCTCCACCTAAATAGAGGTTCCTAATGGGAGTGGTGTAGTCTGAGTATCCTGTTACTGGTCTAAAGGATAATATCTGAGCAGGTAGCATCTCCCCCTGAGCTACATGTCCCCTCTTAATTCCATATTTCTCTTCCATATCCCAGGGCGACAACAAGTGTTTATGCACCACTACTTTGCTGAAGTCGGGTGAATATGTACTTAATGTATCCATTACAATATCATAGAATTCTTCTTTTATCTCATCTGACCAGACTTTATTACGTAAGTTATAGGGTGTGTACTGGCATAGAATACTCGCTACATGCATGTGACTGGGGGCCATAGATGGATCATGAACTGATGGAAACACTATCTCTATATAGGGTTCCCTTGAGTATCCTCCGTATTTTGCATCATCGTAGGCTTTTTCTAGGTACTCTATCGAAGGGCATATGGATATCGTTCCATAGTAGGGTTTTTTATTTTCGAAGGCATAGAATTTTGGCAATCGTTCGAGCGCCAAGTTGATTTTGAAAATTATTCCCTCCGTCTTTATATTCTCCACCTTTCTTCTGTATTCACTATCTAGGCTATCTATTATATCTTTTCCAACTAATTTTAATATAGTTGTCTGGGGATCAATTGTTGATAAAACGATCCTACTATAAATTTTCCTGCCATCATCTAATAATACTCCATATGCCTCTCCATCTCTTACTAGAATTTCCTTTACTTTAATCCCCAGATTAATATCGACACCCTTTTCTCTATCCCTTACTTCAAGTGCGGATATGATTCTCCCCATTCCCCCCACAACATGTCCCCATAATCCTTCCATGCCGTTAATTACGCCCAAATACCAGTAGGCCATCAAATATGCAGTTCCCGGTGTATATGGGCCAGCGAATACACCTATTATTCCTTCGGGGGCCAGAGCTGCCTTGACATACTCAGATTCGAAGTACTCATTCAGTATATCGGCCGAGCTCAAGAAGAGAAGTTTCCTGAATGTCTCTTCCGCCTCAACACTACCCATGAATTCAGAAATGTCGGCAAATCTAGGTGGTGGGGCTAGGAGCATAGGTATCACTATATCTGCTATGTCTGACCAGAATTCCTCGAAATCTAAATATCTCTTAGCATCTTTTCTTGAGAACCTTTCTATTTCCCTAACTGTTTTATTATAATCTATCCATAGAGAGATTTTCTTCTTGTCTGGATATGGCATGGTATACTGAGGGTCGTAGGGAATGACCTTGTATCCATACTTGTATAATTTCATGTCATCCACTATTTCTGGTCTCAAAAGTCCCCCTGCGTAGGCTAATGAGTTAAATTTGAATCCCTTAAATATCTCCTCGGTAATACATGCTCCACCGAGCCATCTGTTTCTCTCAATTATCAATGTTTTAAGTCCGGCATTCGTTAAGTAATAAGCTGCCACTAATCCGTTGTGTCCTCCCCCGATTATTATGACATCATAGTCATAATTATTGGATTTCATTTTTGAGCACCTCAGCAACTCTTTCCTTAATTTTATTTCTATTTTTAGTTAGAAGGCGTTTCAATGCATTCTCAAGTAGCTTACCCAGATTCCCCTTCCCCACGCCGGTTATATTATATGATATCTTGGTTTTCCCATTTAGTTGGTCGAATTCAAATCTTATTTTTAATTCGATGTACTTGGAGTCGATTTTACTTAAGATATACTTTTTATCTACGATCTCGATAAGCTCCGAGTTTGCTTCGAACCTCACTTTAGTAAATCCAATTTTTGTGTTGAACCACAGAATCGCCCTATAGTTTTTTCTGTCAAGTATCTCGACTTTCTCTATTTCAGGGAATATTTTAGGTAGGAATTCTATGTTGTCTATCTTGCTCCAAATCTTATCTAAATCTACATCGACCTCTAAATGATCATTTATTTCTATCATAAATTATCATCTAGATTATAGAATATTATTAATCATGGCTAAAATATTTTAGTATTTTTTCATAAATATTTTCCCGCTTACCTTAAATTGTTTAAGGGAGATGCAAAAAACTTCGATGTGGCACTGATCTAAATATAGGTTAAATATGTAATGTGGCGTTTTTCTTTTAAGCAATTTTTATGGGTTTAATTCCTATTTTTGTTATGTTTTTATATTATCTAATTTATATCAGTGATATTTATTGTATATTTATCTACCTAAAAAGGAGTAATATGCGTATAATAATTTAATAAAATGGTTATATAGCCTTGGCTATGTGTGTAGGTGTGGTTTATGTCTGAGCTTAAGACATGGCCTATGCGATATGGACCTATAGTTCAGAGAAAGATCTATGCGAACCTTTTTGTCGACATTATTAGACAGAATAAGTGTGTTCTATGTGCAGCATGTGTGGCTGTATGCCCGACAAATGCTATAGTTGTTCTTAATGAGACGCCTAGGTTGACTGGAGTATGTATAAAATGTGGATACTGTTATTATGCTTGTCCATCTACTACCGATGAGTCTTTCAAGGGGTTTTCAGAGGAGTTGGAACGTGTTGAAGAGAGAATTTTTGGAATGAAGAGGAGAGAAGTCTTCGGTGTTTATAGAAAGATATTTGTGGTTGAGGCTTTTGATGATAAGTTGGCTACGCCTGAGGAAAGTGTCATTCGTAGAATTATGATGTTTGGTCTGGAGAGGAATTATTTTGATGTCGTTGGTTTTCCGGGTTATGGTGAACCTGTTACAAAATACATGTTAATGCCTCCTAGAGGTAGGTGGGAGGCTGCCGCCTCGATTGCTACTAAGCCTAGTGAATTAGAGAGTGTTAGGTTGAAGCCTCTAACTCCTGGTTTAACATATAATTCCGTTAGAGGTGCATTGGAGGAGCTCGTAGGTGGTTTTTTCCATGGTGTCGACCCCATTAGGGTTGCTGTTTTCGGGCCTCCCCAGCATATCAGGAGTGTATGGAGGATGCGTTTCTCTTGGGCTGAGCATAGGAAGTTAAGTAAAACCATTGTTTTCGCCGCTTCATATTTTGATCGCCCGTTTTATAGTTACAAGGATTTAAGAAGTGTTTTGGCTGGTATAGGTGTAAATATTGATGTTGTAGAAGATTGGTTCTTCCATGATGACGGTATAGAATTTATAACTGGTGGTAAGTCGATTAAGGTTAGTTATGAAGATCTTGAAGGTGCCGTATATAAAGGGTTTAAGACGATTTATGATCCAACTGGGGAATTTGCTGATATAAGTGTGGGTAGGGTTCCTGGTGTCGAGGGTGTGGTTATAATAGCGAGGAGTGAGGAGGGTGTTAAACTGGTTGAAGAGGCGATTGAGAAGGGGGTTTTGAAGGCTGTTGAGTTCGAGCTTGATGTTGTCTTGGATGGTTTGAGAGGTCTTTATGGAGGTGGTTAGATGGCTTCTATATTGCCTTATGAGGCTTTTTGGATTTACGTGAGTCTGTTTATTTTTGTCTCTGTGGTCACTATATTGGCTGGGTATATAATGGGTAGGCGTAAACCCAGTCCAGTTAAAGAGGCTACTTTTGAGTGTGGTCAGGAGGAGGATATTCATCCACATGATACTTATATAAGGGGTGCTGATAGATACTTTGCCTATGCGGTAGCCTTCTTCATTCTAGATGCATTCACTTGGATACTTATTGCTGCGGTTAAGGCTTTCAACTACTACTTAACAAGCTTTATTCTGGTTTCTCTCTTTCTGAGTGGTATTGCAGTAGCTCTGTATTATTATGTCTCTAAGGTTAGGGAGGTGTTGTAATTGTCTGAGACTAGTAGTGTTAATGAGGGTCGACCCGGTTTAGTCGACAAGCTTCCGAAGCCGATTAAGAAGCTGTTTAATTGGAGTAGGTCTTATAGTATCTGGCCTATTCATTTCGTAACTGGTTGTTGTAGTCCGGAGTATATGCAGCTTTTCGGACCAAGATATGATTTGGAGCGTTGGGGAGTCTTACCTATGGGCTCAACTCGACAAAGTGACACCTTAATATTTGTTGGTAATGTTAGTAGAAAGATGATGCTTAGGGCTCTAAGGTTGTATGAGCAGATGCCAGAGCCTAAGTATGTAGTCGTGGTTGGTGCGTGTGCAACTTCCAAGGGCCCATTCCCCGAGAGCTATAGTCTAGTTAGAGTTAAGGACTATATGGATGTAGATGTCTACATAGCGGGTTGTCCGCCCAAGCCCGAGGCCCAAGCATACGGTATCCTTAAGTTAAGGAAGAAGATATTGGAGGGTGAGTAATGTTGAGTGAAGATATTGTTAGTCAAATAAAGGAGGTCCTTGGCGAGGCTGTATTAGAACTGAAGTCTCCCGAGGATAAACGGATTTTCTTAAAGGTTCCTAGTGAGCGTGTTTTGGAGATAGCTAATCGTCTTAAGGATGAGTTTGGTTTTGATATGCCGATAAGTGCTGGTGGAACAGATTATCCTAAGAAGAATGTGATTGAGTTGTTCTGGATTATATGGCATTCGGAGATGAATAAAGTCCTTATTCTTAAGTGTGAGGTGGATAGGGAGAATCCAGAGGTTGATAGCCTAACTAAGGTGTGGCCCGGTGTTCAGAAGTTTGAACGTGAGACTTGGGAGTTGTTGGGTGTTAATTATAAAGGGCACCCCCGGTTGAAGCCATTGCTATTGCCTGAAGATTGGACCGAGGGTTATCCCTTGAGGAAGGACTTTGACTTGAAGCCCTATAGGTCTAAATGGGGTGAGAAGTATTGAGCGCAAGGATTAGGGGTTATTCACCGTTCACGGAGATTGAGGAGGTCGGGGATGGATTATTTAGATTGAATATGGGGCCTCAGCATCCTATTAGTGGTCAAGGCAGATTTATAGTTTTGACAGATGGGGAGCGTGTCTTCGATATAGAAATGGATATAGGTTATAGTCATAGAGGCATCGAGAAAATACTGGAATATAAGACGTTCGTTCAGGGAATCGTTCCCGTTGAGCGTATGGTTATGCTAGATACTTCCAATATTCTGATGGGTTATGTGGGGGCTGTAGAGAAGGTTCTGGGTATTGAACCTCCCCCACGGGCTAATTACATTAGAACAATTGTTATGGAGATCAATAGGATTTTGAGTCATTTGTATGCTCTTGGTCTCCTTTCTGAGTCCGCTGCATGGAATCCGGCTGTCTTCCTGTGGACCACGGCCGATAGGGAGCCTTTCCTAGATCTGCTTGAGATGCTTACTGGTGCTAGATGGAGCTATAGCTTCTTTGTTCCTGGTGGTGTTAGGGCCGATATACCTAGGGGGTTTGTGGAGCGGTTGAGGAAGACTTTAGATTGGTTCGAGAAGAGGATCGAGGTCTATGAAGAGGCTTGGATTTATAATGAGTTATTTAGGATGAGGACTGAGGGTATGGGTGTTGTTTCGAGACAGCAGGCTATTGAGTGGGGATTGGCTGGCCCCAATCTGAGGGCATCTGGTGTACCTTACGATACTAGGAAGAATGAGCCCTATGCAGCTTACGGGGAGTTGGACTTCAAAATTGTTACACATAATGCGGGAGATTCATATGCTCGTGGTTGGGCGAGAGTTGAGGAGATGAAGGTTAGTGTTGATATAATTCGGCAGGCTTTGGATAATATGCCAGAGGGTCCCGTTAAGACTAGGATGCCCCCGAGACCTAAGCCTGGAGAAGCGTTTTTCAGGGTTGAAACTGGTAGGGGAGAGATGAATGTGTATATAGTGTCTGATGGTAAGGAGAAGCCTTACAGGGTGAAGATCAGTCCAGCGAGTTTCAGGAATTTCTTTGCTATCGAGATGCTTCCAAAGACTCAGGAGATTCTCTTGGCTGATGTACCTGTTTTGATATATAGTTTTGATCCTTGGTTTTTGGATGCAGATAGGTGATGAGTATGTTGAATGAGATCTTGAGTTTTATAAATGAAAATTTCCAGACACTCTTCATGATAAGCGTATTTCCCGGCCTATCATTCGTATTGGGGTTTGTAATATTTGCGGTGTGGTACCAAAGAAAATATCTGGCTAGACTTATGATTAGGATGGGACCGGTGCATTGTGGAAGGAGGTTGGGTTGGCTGCAACTTATAGCCGACGCCTTGAAACTAATTACTAAAGAACTGATATTTCCTAAAGCGGCGAATAAACCTCTTTTCATATTTGCCTCTATTATGTTGCCAGTTATTCCCGCAGCGATGATAGCTTTGATTCCCTTTGCCCCCGGGCTAGTAATTTATAATGCTTCAGGCGTTAGTCTTTTAATATTCTTCGCCATATCAACGCTCTTCCCGGTTGTTAGTGTGATTCGGGGATGGGCAGCTAATAATAAATTCACGATTATTGGTGCATTTAGAAACATATATTTGGATATTGCAGGCGAGATCCCGGTATTTCTGGCTAGTATCGGAGTTATGATATGGGCTGGAACCTATGATCTAAATGAAATCGTTATTCAACAGTCGGGAATGTGGTTTGTTATTCCCCAGTTCCTAGGCTTCATAGTATTCTTTATCGGTTTCTTGGCTATGATAGAGAAGGTTCCCTTCGATATACCCACGGCTGAGACCGAGTTGATATATGGACCAAATACTGAATATACTGGCGCCATGTTCCTTAATATGATGGAGGCTGATTATGTAAATGTTCTTGCTTGGACCCTATTAATGATTACCCTGTATTTCGGTGGATATAATGGTCCAAGAATATTCCCAGATCCGATCATAAACGGTATATTCTGGATGATCACTAAACTATTGATAGCTATTACAATTATATTTACTATAATGATTAGCTATGCTAGATTGAGGATTGACCAGGCTGTTAGGATGGGGTGGAACTACTTGCTACCCCTCTCGATCCTCAATATTCTGTTAACTCTCATCTTGAAATATATCATGTTTGGAGGTGTATGAAGGGTGAGTAAGCGGCCAAATTTCATAGAAAGGATATTCAAACCATTTTATCATGTTGCTAGGCATGCTCTAAAATCTCCAGTTACTCATAAGTATCCCTTCGAGAGGATTAAAGGGTTCGAACGAACTCGTGGATATATAACATTGAACATGGAGACGTGCATCGGGTGTGGGGCATGCGGATATGCGTGTCCGGATGAGGCTATATATTTCTTCCCGGTGGAGGGTAGGCGCTTTACCTATCCAGCTATAGATTATGGTAAATGTAGTTTCTGTGGGCTCTGTGTAGAGACCTGCCCGACCGCCTCACTGGCTCATACCGACCTGGTTGAGTTGGCGGGTGAAGAGTATAGCGATTTAGTATTTATGCCTGACGAACTGAAGCCTATAGACATAAAGGAAGTTCTACCTGAGGTGAAGCGTTTCCTTATAACTACCATTACCGAAGATGGACCTAAATACATCGTTTTTGAGGAGGGGAGAGAAGAATGACTATATTTGGTATTGACGTTTTATATGTCTTGTTGATCGCTTTATTGGCCGCGGCTATATTGGCTGTTTCATTTAAGAACTTGGCTTATGCTATACTTAGTCTATTCATCGTAACCGTTTTGACTGGAATCGTTTTTTATGCGGTAGATGCACCCTTTGTGGCGCTGGTTCAGATAGCCGTTTTCTCGGGTGCCATAATGGTCCTCTTTATCTTTGTCTTAATAATGACTAGGGGAGGTGTTTCAGTTGAGGAAGAGGCTGGTTGATGTAGCATCTTATATAGTTGGATTCGTGTTGGTTTTGACATTAATATTGGTCGTCGAGCTATTTTCACCTGATATATTCGGGGTAGCCTTCGGCCCCTCGGCAGCTCCTAATATTATACTTGATTATGAGGCTGTTATGATTTGGAGGGAGCGTGGTTTGGATACTTTGCTTCAAGTATTAGCTTTATCCGCTAGTCTATTAGGTGTCTTGCTGTTTATGATTAGGGGTGGTATGAGGCATGATTAATATATTTAATTTATCCACTGGAGAGGCTTTAATGTTATCAAGTGCACTTCTTATCGCTGTAGGTCTATTCGCTATTATTACAAGAAGGAATCTTATCAGGATGATAATTGGTCTGGAAATTATAGCGACCGGAGTTAACCTAAATTTCATTGCTATGAGCATATTTAAACACGGTCCTAATATCGATCCCACCGCGCATGCTTTAACTGTTATATCGATTGTGTTAGACGGAGCTCTTGTTGGAGTCGCGTTGGCTTTGACATTAGTTGTTTATAGGAAGTTTAAGACTCTTGACACAGATGAGATTAGGAAATTGAGGTGGTGAGGATGCTTCCGTATGCACCTTGGATTGTCTGGATATTCCCGTTATTAATGTCATTTACCCACTTTATCTGGGAGAGAATTAGTAAGAGGCTTAGGGATTTCATAGCAGTGGGAACTGGATTTGTCTCTGCTATATTCGCTGCATCCATGATACCGGATGTCTTGAATGGATATACATATGTTAATGGGGTCAAGTATACTATCCCGTTTGATTGGGTTGCCATAGAATGGATCCCCACACCCGGTGTCAGCCTGAAAGTCGGTGTCATGGTTGATCCCTTAAGTGTACTCATGGCAAATATAGTTGCTTGGATCAGTAGCTTGATATTCCTCTATTCTGTGGAATATCTGCACGGAGACAGGGGAATCACCCGTTACTGGATGCTCGTTAACTTTTTCATAGGTGCAATGGAGTTACTCGTATTAAGTGATAATCTACTAATGATGTTCTTTGGCTGGGAGGGTGTGGGCCTCGCGAGCTATGCCCTCATAGGTTATTGGTACGAGGACCATAAGGAATACTGGATAGATAACTATCCTCCATCGCATTGTGGTATGAAGGCTTTTATAACGACTAGGGTAGGTGATGTGGGTCTCTTGGTATCTATAGTAATTATATTCCTCTATGCTGGGACATTTAATTATGTTGATCTGGCCAATAATGCTAGTTGGCTGACCTCTTTGGCTAAGGATGGATTATTATTCCTAACTCTTATCCTGCTATTTTTAGGGCCAATTGGAAAATCGGCTCAGTTCCCTCTACACGTTTGGCTTCCTGAGGCTATGGCTGGCCCCACAACGGTTAGTGCACTTATACACGCTGCAACTATGGTTAAGGCTGGTGTATACCTAATCGCTAGAATGGATTTGGTTTTGTATGCAGCGAATATGGTTTCGAATGGTGCTGCATACGAGTATCTATATAATTTCTTTCTGGTAGTTGCATGGATCGGGGCATTCACCGCCTTCTTAGCAGCCAGTATGGGTATGGTTGCAAACCAGATAAAGAAGGTATTGGCCTACTCAACTGTCAGTCAGCTTGGATATATGTTTGCGGCTTTGGGTGCAGCAGGACTATTGATGGAGCACGGGGAGGCTTTCGTAGATGCTTTCATGGCTGGGGTATCCCATCTATTTAGTCATGCCATATTTAAAGCCCTTTTATTCCTTAGTGCCGGCGCCATCGGACATGCTATTGAGAGTTACATGTTAAAGGATATGGGTGGATTGAAGAAGTATATGCCTAAAACTTTCCTTGTTATGATGGCTGGTGCATTGAGCCTCTCTGGTGTCCCCCCCTTCAACGGATTCTGGAGCAAAGATTCAATATTACATGGATTGATGGGTGAGGGTCTGTATTCACTTTACCTAATCTTGGCTATAACGGCTGTAATGACCGTCTTCTACACATTTAGAATGATGGGCCTAGCGTTCTTTGGAGGAGAGAGTAGCCACGTGAAACACCTCATAGAAGAGGGTCATAAGCCGCATGATCCTGGGTTATATATGATGATTCCATTGTGGGTATTAGCAATCGGCTCAGCTATATCTGGCTTCCTCATACCGTCAGTGGCCAATCTATTTGCTCCAGCTATGGAGGAGATAGGGATCCATGCGGAGATCCTTAATGAAGTATACTTCTTCAGTATAGATAGATTTGTTATAAGTACTGTAGCATCTGTATCGATGCCTATAGCGATTGTTTTGATACTGGCGGGTTTAATTCCAGCTTACTACGGCTTCATAACGTACAAGTTTGACGTCAAGAGTTTCATTGAGGGTAATCCGATATTAAAGGGATTATGGAAATTCCTGTTCAACAGGTGGTATATAAATGCATTCTACTATAAGGTCTTCGTAAATGGTGTGCTGGGAGTATCGAGATCGATATTCAATTATGTCGAGACTAATGGGGGTGGGGCCGCGATTAAAGCAAGTTATACATTGATATCAAATGCGGTTAGGAAGATCCAGACGGGAGTTTTACGCATGAACTTGGTTTACATAGCTCTTGGTATACTTCTCGTGATTTACTTGATATTGGCTTCTCTGTGAGGTGGTTTCGGTGATGAATCTAATAATTATGGTATTGTGGTTGTATATTGCTGGTATAGCTATATATCCCGTGGGTAAATATTTGAAAGGCCGAACCGGGTATCTATCAGCATTGATAATAGCTATCCCGCTGTTTATCCTTCTATCTATGTACAAAGTGGCTTTTAATGGGCCTCTGTCTCCATATGTAGAGTCGATTGACTGGGTTAATATACCGTCGTTCCTTAAGATAAGTTTCTCAATGTACTTGGATGGCATAAATTACCCCATTGCGTTCATCATTCTGTTGGTTACTTGTCTGGCTGCAGTATACTCGGTTGTCTATATGGAGCATGAAGAGCATTTAAACGCATACTTTACTTTATACGTGCTATATGCTGCGGGTATGCTAGGTGCAGTAATGAGTTACGACTTGATAACCTTCTTATTCTTTTGGGAGGCTATGTTGATACCTAGCTATGTATTGATTGGTGTATGGGGATACGGTGATAAACGAAGGGTTGCGTATAAATATTTCTTATATACACAACTAGGAACTATTTTAATAATAATCTCTGTAGCTATCTTGGGTGTATTTTCTGGAGGCGATTTTTCATTTACTGCTTTGTATGGAGCTGCTTCATATATTCCACCGGATATGAAGCTTCTAATCGGCGCATTAGCTATCATAGGTTTTGGTGTTAAGATGGCTATAGTGCCTCTACATGGCTGGTTGCCGGAGGCTCATGCCGAGGCACCTACTCCTATTAGCGTTATATTGAGTGGTGTCATGATAGAGATAGGTTTATACGCCGTAATCAAAATATATTTGCCTATTCTCTTTAGTGAGTGGGTTGTTGCTGACCAATCGACAGTTTTAATGTTGCTTGGATTGTTGTCTATGTATTATGGAGGTATAAATGCGCTTGTTCAGAAAGATGTTAAACGTCTTCTAGCATATAGTAGTATTAGCCAGATGGGCTATATGTTTTTGGGATTTGCTACATTATCGCCTATAGGTGTAGAGGGTAGCGTTTTCCACATCGTTGGTCATGGATTAATGAAGGGGTTACTCTTCATGGTTGCTGGTGTACTGATACATCAAGTCGGTGTGAGGGATATGACTAAATTAGGAGGGTTGGCTGTTAAGATGCCTGTAACGGCTACTCTAGCAGTTGTTGGTGCCATGGGTATTGCAGGGTTGCCTGGCATAGCGACCTTTGTTAGCGAATTCTTGGTGTTTAGTGGGAGCTTCGCATCACCGAGTGGCTATAAATTAGTTATACTCGTCTTGGCTGTATTGGGTTCAGCTCTTTCTGCAGCCTATATGACTTTGTTTATTCGACGTGTTTTCTTCGGTCCCTTGCCAGATGAGTTTAAGGATGCAAGAGATCCCGGGTTAACAATGATTATACCTATGTTGATCTTGGCTGTTGTCGGAGTTATTTTGGGCTTATATCCAAAACTTATCTTAGATGTCTTGGCCCCTAGTTCCGACTTTTTCTTAGGGATATAGGAGGTGAATGAGTGATGATCGAGAATATTTTGTTGATAATGGGTGTGGGTGCATTCGTAACACCTCTATTGGGATACTTACTAGGTGATAGAGAGCGTTATCTAGGAGTTTTTGTAGCCGCTGTCCATCTATTTGCCCTCGGATACATCTATTGGTCATTACTTATGAGGGGAACTCTGAAAGATATGTTCTACTTATTTAGTTCACCAGTGTCCTCAATACTGGTATTCGATCCTCTTTCTCTATTCTTTGTAACAGTATTTTTAATCGTAGGATTCATTGCATCTGTACATAGTATAGGTTATATGTCCCATGATAGAAACTTGACTATATACTATACGCTTTTCTTGTTGATGATGCTTGGACTAGTAGGCTTATCCATGGCTTATGACTTATTCACCTTCTTTGTATTCTGGGAAGCCATGGCCATTAGTAGCTATGTATTAGTTGCATTTAGATACCACTTAGATGAACCTGTTGAGGCTGGAATGAAGTATCTAATTATGAGTGGCGTGGGTAGTTTATTGGTATTATATGCTATTACCCTTGTTTATGGGTTTGTGGGCAGCCTAAGGGTTGACTTCATAGTTCAATATGTTATGGCTTATGCGACCTTCCAGGGGATTGAGTACTTACTTGTTCCCGCGATGATCGTTACCCTCCTTTTAGTTGGCTTTGGCATTAAAGCTGCATACTTCCCATTCTGGACTTGGCTGCCGGATGCCCATCCCGCTGCTCCCAGCCCGATAAGTGCTCTATTATCTGGTATAGTTATCAAGGCTGGTATACTTGGTATTATGAGATTTGTGTTGCCCATGATATCCAACATTCCCCAGGCTACTGCCTTCGGGACCCCAATATATGTTGTTGCTATACTTACGATGACCGTACCAAATATTATTGCATTAATGCAGGACGACATAAAGAGGCTTCTAGCGTACAGTAGTATCGTGAATATAGGTTTTATACTAATCGGAATAACTTCTTATGTTTATGGGTCTCCATATTATGGAGCTGCATCCGCCCTCTCTCACGTTTTCTCACACGCCCTAGGAAAGGGTCTCGGTTTCCTTGCCGTGGGGGGTATAATCTATTCTCTTGAGACACGTGAGATCAAGAAACTCCGTGGACTGGGCAGACATAGACCATTGACTGCGTTAGCATTGACCATGGCTCTACTAAGCTTAGCAGGGATGCCGCCCCTACCAGGTTTCTGGAGTAAGTGGCTCCTTATATTAAGTGCTATTCACTCAGGACTATGGTGGTTGGCGTTTGTAGGCGTCTTTAACAGCGTCTTAGCAGTACTCTATTACCTTTGGTTAATACAGCGACTGTTCTTCGCCGAACCTACGGAGTATGTGCTCCAGTCTAGGGAGGTCCACCCGGCTATCAAAGTTTCCTTGATGATGCTGATGGGACTTATGGTGATTATTGGGCTATACCCACAAATTATGTATCAATTATCTTTTGCAGCTGCTTCAGTTATAGCTCCATTATTACATACGTAGCCGCTTTTTATTCTCCCCCTTTATTACTAGTAAGTCTAGCTTAATTATCGTCTCTAATTTAATATTTTTTAGAATGAGGTTTAGGCTGTCTCCTGCATTGATTGGGCCTATAGCGGCTATATATGCATGGATCATTATATATACATGTATATTGATGAATCCATGGTTTGTTTTTACTGAACATGCTTTCAGTGATTTGGGTGGGTCCTCAGCGAATAACCCTTGGTTATATAATTATGGAATGATGTCGATTGGTCTACTAATTATCATTTATTCCATCTACCTTGTTTATATATCTAAAAATAAGTTGATGACTGTAGGGTCATCTTTCGCGATTATTGCTGGTATTTTCCTTATAATGGTGGGTGTGTACCCTTCTGGTGCTAGGCCCCACGTATTTGTATCCACTTGGTTCTTTCTCCAGTTTGACTTAGCTATTATTATTTGGGGGCTTGGGGCGTATCGCCTTTACAGAGACTTTGTTAGCCTAAGTTTATTGTTGATTGGGTTTGTAGCACCAATAATTGGTTTTCTTGCTCCTTGGCCTTCTGCAGCTACTGTTGAGGCTTTTGGAGTACTGGTCATCGATTTTTGGGTGGCTGTATCCTTTCTTAAAGCCGTGGAGTAATTATACGTTGAAACCTTGTTTCAGTAAACAGTTTTTCATCCTATTATATCTATCTTTGTATCTACCTGCCTCCGAGTAATAGCGTTTTATTCTTCTCTTGAATGAATCGTGAAACTCGGTTCCCTTGAAGGCATTCAAAGCAGCCTTCACATTTGAGTCATCGTCTGGATATCTGTTTTCGTGGAGTATAGCTTCCCTTGGTAATCTGGGGCGTAGAGCCGGGTCTTCGTCCGGTACTCCTATTGTTAGACCGAATAGGGGATAAGTATATTCTGGAAGGTTTAGTAGTTTAGCTATTCCGCATGGGTCCTCTTGGATTGCTCCTATGTAGCATGTTCCGTATCCAAGGGACTCTGCCGTTAGGGTCATATTCTGGGCGGCTAGTGCAGCGTCGACTGTAGCCACGTATAACATTAAGAAATTAGGTTGAGCTGCCTCTACTCCAATTCCCCTACAACAGTTTATGAGTCTATACATGTCTGCTATGAATATGAAGAATTCTGATGCGGTTACTATTTGTTCCTGTTTTCCTGCTAATTCCGCTATTTGTTTTCTTAGGTTTTTGTCGGTTATTCTTATGATGCTGTATGCTTGGAGGTTTGACGATGAGGGGGCTCTTAACGCACTATGTATAATTTTTTCTAAGTGTTCGGGGGGGATTGTGGCTTCTTTATATTTTCTGATGGTTCGATGGGTTGTTATTACCTGATAGACATCCATATATATTCACCTTGTCTAAGCGATGGATTGGTCTGGGATAATTAATTTATGTATCTACTTGTGAAAAATTAAGATTTTTATATATTGAGTTATTTTATGGTGGATGTTGCTGGTATTAGGTTTATTTATACTATGTGGTTGGCTGTATTTCTCAAGGTTTAATATAATAATGTTTTATAGTATTTTGTGGATGGTGAATTGGAGTTGAATATGGATATAACTCTTAAATTAGATAAAGGGTCTATCTCGGAACCTATTGTTATAGCAGGATTGCCTGGTATGGGGCTTACGGGTAAACAGGCTGTAGATTATTTGATAGAGGAGTTTAAGGCTAAGAAGGTTGGTGGGATAAAGGCTCCGTTTTTATCTAGTCCAGTGATAACGACTATTGATGGTTTGGTTAATGACATGGTTGAGGAGTTGTTTACTTTCTATTATTCGGAGGTCAATGGGCAAAGCTATATATTCTTTACCGGTATTACTCAGCCTCCTTCTCCTGAGTGGCAGCATAATTTGTCTAGGGTAGTAGTAGATGAAGTGTCCGTATTTAGTCCACAGATTATATATACATTGGCGGCTACGCCTATTTATAATTATAAGTGGGATGTGGCTGTTTATGGTGTGGCTACTAAGTTGGAGATTTTGGAGGATCTTAAATTCTATGGTGTTATTCCGATGGCTGGTGAGGGTGTGATATCAGGGGTTAATGGTTTGTTGATAGGTTATGGGAAGAGGAAGGGTATAGACGGTGTTGTTCTGATGGGGGAGACTTATCTTACAACTGGCCGTGATTATATTGCTCCTCTTGCTTTGGTTAGGACGATGTCGAGAATATTAGATGTTGAGGTTGATACCAGTAGGTTAGAGAAGTTGGCTTTGGCTTTCCATGAAGAAATAAGTAAGGCTATGAGTAAGAAGAAGGGGAAGGATGAAGGGGGTTCTCTAGGGTATATTTCGTAGATAGAGGGGATTGATATGGGTTATCCTCTCTATGTAGGCGTGCATGTATCTATCTCTGGTGGCGTGTCGAATGCTCCTGATAGGGCTTATGAAAGGGGGTGTACCGCTTTCCAGATATTTACGAGGAACCCTCGGGGTTGGAAGTATAAGGATCTAGGTAGTGATGAGGCAGAACTTTTTAGGAATAAGGTTGCTAGATACGGTTATGGCAATTTAGCCATTTCTCATATGCCTTATTTGCCTAATCTTTCTTCGCCTGATGAAAGGATTTATAATCTCTCTCTAGAGTCGTTTAGAAATGAGGTTATAAGGGCCGGCTTGTTAGGAATTAAATATCTAGTTATCCATCTGGGTAGCCATATGGGAGCTGGGTTTGAGGCTGGAAAGAAGAGATTAGTGAAGGCGATTGATCAGGTTATTTCGAGTGTCGATAATGATGTTTATATTCTCCTTGAGAACATGGCTGGGCAGAAGAATAGTATGGGGAGTAGGTTTGAGGATATTGCGGAAATTATAGATTCTCTGAGTTTTAAAGACCGAATTGGTGTATGTTTTGATACTTCTCATGCGTTCTCAGCTGGGTATGATTTGAGGAGTAAAGATAGTGTTGATGAGACTCTTAGAGAGTTTGATAGGGTAGTGGGGTTCAAATGGTTGATGGTCGTGCATATCAATGATTCCAAGGTTGACTTGGGGAAGGGGAGGGATATTCATGAACATGTGGGATTGGGATATATTGGTGAAGATGGATTTAGATGTATACTGAGGCATGACGTTATTAGGAAGCATCCTCTTATTTTGGAGACTCCTGTTGATGAGAGAAGAGAGGATGTGGGTAACATAATGAAGGTTTGGGAGTTGGCTGGTGTAGAGCCTCCTGAGGAGCTGGTAGAACGTTGGAAGGCATTCTTGACTTCTGAAAAAAGAAGTTATGCTAAAGGGAAAAAGGGAGGATGGGGTTAGGCTTTACTCCATAAATACTTTGATTGCCTCAACTGGACATGCAGTTTCACAAGCTAGGCAGAAGATGCACTGGTCTTCATTGACCGGATCTGCTTTCTTCTCTGAGGCTGGGTGCCCTGGTGTGTCGAACCATTCGAAGACTCCTACTGGACATACGTCGATACAGGCACCGTCTGCTATGCAGATATCGAAGTCTACAGCTACTTTCTCTCCATGTATACCTAGTTTGCTTGGTGGTTCAATGGGCCCCCATACTGGGTGTCCCTCGTGCTGCTCAACTACTTGCATTTTACTTTTGAATTCAGGGTCTATAGGCAAGGCAAATCACCTTAAAATAATATTCTCATACACTCAATATATTTAAAGCATGATATAATATTCTTATAATTCGCAATCAATTTAATGTTTTTAATAATGTCTATGGCTAGGAAACCCAGTTGGGCGAGGTTCAAGGTAAAGTTTACAGATGACTTTTACTATATGTCTAGACTGCTTCGGAGATACTCTTTAAACACCGTCTGTGTAGATGCTCATTGTCCAAATATTTATAGATGTTGGGGGCGTAGGACGGCGACTTTCATGATTCTAGGTAATGTATGTACAAGGTCGTGTAAATTCTGTAGTGTCGAGCATGGAGACCCTGGTAGAGTAGTCGATTGGGATGAGCCTAAAAGGGTTGCTGAGGCGGTTAAAGAATTGGGTCTTAGGTATGTCATTATAACTTCTGTTGATAGAGATGATTTGCCGGATGGCGGGGCATCGGTATATGCTGAGACTATACGAGAGATAAAGAAAATTTCTAGGGACATTTATGTAGAGGTATTGATTCCAGATTTCAATTGTAGTGTCGAGGCATTAAAGACAGTTGTGGATGCCGGGCCCAACGTTGTTTCACATAATATTGAGACTGTTGAGCGTCTCACTCCAATCGTGCGTGATGTTCGGGCCGGTTATCATAGATCATTAAAGGTTTTGAAGATGGCTAAGGATTTAGGTGCTAAAATCACTAAATCGGGAATTATGCTAGGGTTTGGTGAGAAGTTCGAAGAGGTTGTAGAGACCATGAGGGATCTTAGGAGGGTGGGAGTTGATGTTTTAACTATTGGGCAGTATTTGCAGCCAACTAGAAGCCACTTACCTGTTGTGGAGTATGTGAGTCCTGAGCAGTTTAAAAGACTCCAAAATATAGGGTATGAGTTGGGGTTTAGGCTTGTGATTGCTGGACCTAGGGTTAGGAGTTCGTATCTATCTGATATTTATGGTAGTAAATTAAATCTATGATTTGATTTTGGTGCGGTTGGTATGTGTTTCAAAAGGTTTGGTGGTTTATATTATTTGGTGCGTGACCATATATTTTTAATCTTTGTGTATGTAGGGTGGTGTTGATGGAGGAGTATGATGTAGTGGTTGTGGGGGCGGGCCCAGGTGGTTATTTATCGGCTATAAGAATGGCTAAGTTGGGTGCTAAAGTTTTGGTTATTGAGAGTGGGAATGTTGGTGGAGAGTGTCTTAACTATGCTTGTATCCCCTCTAAAGCGATTCTGAACTATCTGGTTTCTTTGGAGCATGGTGCTAAACTTCTTGATTGCTCCAAGGAAATTGATATCGATAGGCTTAGGGAGTATAGAAATGAAGTTGTGGAGGGTATTGTTAGGGGTGTGGAGCATCTCTTTAGGAGGACCGGTGTCAAGCTTGTTAAGAGTCGTGTAAGTCGGGTAGAGGATAGGAAGGTGTATACTAATCATGGTGGTGTTTATCATGGGGAGTATGTTGTTTTAGCGACGGGGAGTAGGCCGCGTGAGCTTCTCGGAGTCCCATTCGATGAGGAATATGTTTGGAGTAGCAGGATTGCTCTAATGTTGCCCCGTAAAGTTGATAATTTAGTCGTTGTGGGTGGGGGTGCAGCTGGACTAGAGATTGCAACTATATATAGATTATTAGGGGCTAATGTCAGTGTCGTGGAAGTTATGGATCGGATAGCTCCATTTATGGATAAAGATGTTAGTAAGAGACTGAGGGTTCTCCTAGCAAGGTTAGGTATAAAGTTTTATCTAGGTAGTAAGGTGGTGGGTGTTGAAAGGGGCGGTGGGTGTCTGGAGCTAAGGGTTACTCGGGATTCTTCTAGTCTGGAATTATTTTGTGATGCTGTCGTGGTGACTATAGGTAGGCGCCCAAATATAGAGATCTCAGGTGATGTTGAGAGGCTAAAGAGGGATGGCAATGGATTTATTGTGGTGGATGATCATCAGGCAACAAATATTGATTATCTCTTTGCTGTTGGTGATGTCGCTGGCCCCCCTCTGTTGGCTCATAAGGCTTACTGGGACGCGATAGCGTTGTCTGAGTACTTATATGGTGATTGGAAGGACTTCAAGAGACCCAGTGTGATTCCATCGGTAATATATTCTTATCCGGGGGCGTTTTCTGTGGGTGTTGGTGAGGATGCTGCTAGTGTGATGGGGTTAAGTATACAGAAATATAGTTTCCCTCTAGGTGGGTTAGGGGCTGCAGCGGTTCATGGTGAGGATAGGGGGTTTTTGAAGGTAATTACTGATGAGGGCGGGAAGATTTTGGGTATTCATGGCATATCTAATAGGGTTGGTGAGCTCGTGGGGATAGCTTCCTTGGTAGTAGAGTTGGGGCTTAGGGTTGATGAGTTGGGTAGTGTCATTTATCCTCATCCGACATATTCCGAGGCTTATTGGGAGGTTGGTAGTATAGCTATAGGTAGAGGGTTACATGTAATTTAATATCACATTCTCAATCTTGGGCTACGTAGATTTTATGAATCCTGTCTAAGGAAGTCCATATAATCTCGGTTTCTTCTTTCTTTCTCGAAGGGAGTAATGTTAAAAATATGTCGATATACTCTCGGATAAGTTTTCGGTCTATTTCTATTTTTCTTCCTATTTCTCTTGATAGATTGGTCATTATTGTCGGATCCAGTCCACAGGGGTTTATAAGTTCGAAAAGGCTCAAGTCATTGCATATGTTGAACGCCATTCCATGATAGGAAACCCATCTCTTTATTCCAAGGCCTATAGAAGCTATTTTCCTCCCCTTTGTCCAAACCCCGGCCGTTCCCTTTATCCAATATCCTTCAAGACCATATGTCTTTATGTATTCTATTACTGATTCCTCGAGCACGCGTATTAAGTCTATTATGCTTATCTTCCTTCTGTCGAGTTTTATTATGGGATATATCATTAATTGTCCGGGAGAATGTAGGGTTACATCACCTCCTCTATCCACTTTTATGACCGGTATGTGTGGGGGTCTGAACCTGATATTATCTTCTCTGCTGTCTCTTCCCAACGTTATTACTGGTTTGTGTTGGGTTATTATAACTAAGTCATCTGTCTTTTCGACTAGAGGAATCGATTTGAGCATGTAATTGTGCATGTAGCTATAATCCGTTTCCTGGTTTACTATGAGAACTTTCATTTTGTATCTTAAATTAATATTTCTTATACCTAATTTTATCTGTTTTTCTTTTTTGTGTTTCAGAATTATTGCTTATGTTATTCAAATTACATAAATATTTTTGGGATGTTATCTATATTTTCATGCATATTACTCAATGGTGATTAAAATGGATGAGTATGTTATTGAAAAAGTGACTAAACATCTCTTTGGGACTTGGAGGTTGCAGAGGGATTGGGCTTCTCCATTAAACATAGTCGGTGGGGAAGGTGCATATCTAATTGATTCGAAAGGGAGGCGGTATTTGGATTTTTCTTCCCAGCTTGTGTGCGTAAACTTGGGTTATGGTAATAGACGTATCATTGAGGCGGTGAAGAGACAGTTAGATGAGTTGGCCTATTTAGGTCCCGGCTATGCTACTCAGATTAGGGCTGAGGCTGTTGAGGCGCTGGCTAACGTCTTGCCTAATAAGCTTAGTAAATTTGTTTTTTCTAGTAGTGGTAGTGAGGCCAATGAGGATGCTATTAAAATAGCTCGTGCATTCAAATATCCAAAGTATAAGATACTGGCTAGATACTGGTCTTACCACGGTAATACAGCTGGAGCGATTTCGCTTACGGGCGATCCTAGGCGGAATGTTGTTGAGATGCATACGAGTATGGGTGGTGTTGTCAGGATACCTGACCCTTACTGCTATAGGTGCCCATTCGGTGAGATGGGTTGTGATGAATGTGGCAGGGCTTGTCTCGAATATATTGATTATATATTGAGGAATGAAGGTCATGTGGCGGCCATATTCTTGGAGACGATAACTGGTACTAATGGTGTCATTGTTCCGCCTAAGGACTTCTATCCGAGGCTACGGAAACTTGCTGATGAGTATGGTGTATTGTTGATATTTGATGAGGTTATGAGTGGTTGGGGTCGGACTGGATCTTGGTTCGCTTTTGAACACTGGGGTGTAGTTCCTGATATTATGACTACGGCCAAGGGAGCAACAAGTAGTTATGTACCTATAGGTATTACGGCTGTTGATGTAGAGGTTGCTGATTACTTCAGTGAACGGTTTCTTCCTGTTGGTCATACCTTTGCATACCATCTGTTGGCTATGGCGGCCATGAAGGCCGCTATCGAGGAATACAAGTCTGGTGGGTATATTGAGAATGCGAGGAGAGTGGGTGAATATCTTGGTAAAAGGTTGAGGGAGCTTATGGATAAACATCCCTCTATTGGTGATGTGAGGGGTATGGGTCTGTTCTGGGGGGTTGAGCTAGTTAAGAATAGGGAGACTAAGGAGCCTTTCAACACTAGGGAGGATAAAATTATGGGTCGGAAACTTATGACTCAGAAGGTTGCGAGGAAGATGTTAGAGCATGGGGTTCTCCTTCCAATGGCATGGATATCCAATTTTGTTATTGCGCCGCCTCTAGTGGTTACAGAGGAGGATATAGATCTAGGTGTCGAGGCGTTGGATAAGGCTCTGAAGATTGCTGATGAGGCTGTGGAGGGTTAGTCACTCTCTATTATCTCGGCTTCATATGTTACATCCAACGGGATGATACAGAGGAATTCAACGTCTTCCTCTGAGTTATTTATATACCAGTGGATCTCACCGGGTTTGATGTATATGATATCTCCCTCCTTAACTTTATATTCCCTATCTTCTACTCCCACTATATAACTCCCCTTCAGAACGAATTGGATATGGTAGACTTCTTTATGTCTATGCTTAGGTATATATCCCCCTTTCTTAATGATGAATCTCCTGAATCCAATCTTCTCTTCACCGTCTAATGGCCCTATTAACCATTGGATGTAAGTATTCTTAGCTACATCCATCTTATCGAGTGGAGGATCATTTACGTTTTTTACGAGCCCCATTATTTTCACCTAGGTAATAATTTATAGGAGATATATACAAAAAATTGTATATTCAAGGATTTAAGTGGCATTTTTAGGTGTCTATTGTGGAGGATTACATAGGGATTCTAAAGGAACTTGCCTCAGAAATGTATGATGAGGTATGGAGTTACTTCGATAGATACTGGGGGAAATTATCCCCAAGAGAGTTGGGTAGGGCGTTGGACTATGCAGCGGCCAATGCAGCTTATAGATACTTAATTAGAGAGG
>JALTTZ010000069.1 GCA_027047855.1 Nitrososphaeria archaeon | reverse complement strand
CTATACTCCAAAGAAGCATACATACATATACAAATCTAAGAAAGAGCTAGTTTATCTACATTAAATACCCGTTTAGTATGACCCATAGGTTTATAAGGTAACTTATGAACATCGACGACCGAAGGGATAAAATTAACAACATTACCCAGAATCAAAACCCGACCCCTCTTTAAATCCTTAACAATAGATTTAACAGTTGCACTATCAACATTAGAAATTTTACTTAGCATATCAAGGTCATGGTCATTTTGAAATCTAAATACAAATATATTATCCAGCTGCCTGAATACCTCGTGGCCCAATGAGTCAGGCTGATTCGTTATGAATATAACGAATAAACCGAAGTGCCTCATCCTAGTAATAATATCCTCCCAATAGGTATTCCTGACATACATATGAGCCTCCTCAGCAAATATAAATAATGGATCAATAAGATCCCGCTCCAACAAATTAACAAGTTTACTCAAGAAGATCTCAACCAAAATCTTTCTCTCAACCGAACTCAAACCCTTCAAATTAACTATAGCCCCTCTAACACTTCGAAAAATATCTTCTATGCGGGTCCCACCCCTATCTGTGATAAACCTACAACTCTTAAGTATCATCAGTCTCGATATAAGGGCATCCCTAATCATGAGATTTCTGACATAATTATTTATAACATTAATCAGTCCGTCTATAGTTATACCATATCCCCTCCTAACAGCAATATCCCACACCTCATTGAAAATATTTGCAGAAACGCCTGGCAATCCTAAAACATTAACCATTAAATTTAGAGTTGCGTCCCTCCCTAGGTATTCAAGTGAGAAGAGAAGATTTTTCCCAGACTCAAATACCTCAACTTTTTCGTCCTCAGCCAGACCCAGATACTCCCCATTCAGATCGAAAACCAGGATAGGGGCACCAAATGAAACCAAATTAGAAGCCAAAAGCTTTGCCAAATGAGATTTACCCGACCCCTTCATACCAGTAATTAGGGTTAAGGACCCGTCTAAATGCTCAGCATAAATATAAACATCTTTCCCATCAAAATCCCTACCTATATTAATACGATATTTATATACACCATCATCAACCAGCTCAATAATCTTCGAGGTCGAGACGCGTTCAATCCGTGAGAAAGCTCTCGATGGAAGGTCAGTATAAACTGATGAAAAAAAACCACCTTTAATCGACCCCCTAATAACAGCAGTAGCTAGCTTTGTATCTTTAAGAAACTTAGATGCCCGCCCTATATTCACCAAATCATTTTCAACCACAACAGACTTGGCGAGCAAACCCTCCCTAACCAACTCATCTAAAATTCCGGGTGAATCAACATATTTGATATCTATCACTTGGACAATTAGAGAATATCCTCTCTCAACATCAGTAACCAACAAATACTCCCCTTTCCTAATAGACTCATGCGGAAATACTAGTATCTCAAGGGCATCCCCATCCTTCCTATAAATTTTCATTTCCACCACCCAATCCTGAATTAAATGCACCAAAGAGAACATCCCTTAGACTAAATGATTCTATAAAATTTATCCCAAACTCCGCCTCCACATACTGTTTAAGACCAATAACCTCCCCCCGGGAAATTTTGGAAAGAATATGAGCCTCTTTCAAAACCTCAAGATACCCGGACGACGTATGACTCGACGAATAAATATAATTAAGAACATCAACCTCAGAACCATTCGAGAATCTAGCAAGATCCACCCTCATAGGAACACCCCCAAGGCGGAAGACTCCAACATAAACGGTATATGGAGCTCCCCCAAGAGATCCCATTTTAGGAATTTTAACCACACAAGGATAAGGAGACCTAACGACTAAACTGAATAACCAAGGATACTTTCTAGCCAATTTAGTCTTCTTAGAAATCCCCACCAGAGAATTATTATTAAGAGACAAATTCCTCAACAACACCCTAGTTGCCACAGAAGAATATAATCTAAGCATAGATAACGAACCATCCAGAACAATAATTGAATCCATAAACATGCGATTAGCAAATCTAATGAGAAGATACTCAAAAAATGATATAAGAACCCTCTTAGCAAGTGATATATCCGTATAATTCCTCAAATGAAAATATAATGGCCCAACCCCAGCAATTTTAGAAACTTCACTAATAAAAGCTTCATTAAAGAATATTGGTATAGGCCCTATCTTATGAACTTCATAATTTTCCATATATTCACTAACTATTACACCCTTCAACCCGAACAAAAATCCGTCACTCGACTCACCCATAACAACAATAGAAGAATCAATGCCAACAACGGACATAGGACTTTCCACGTACTCTAAACCCAAGATATCATAACCATCAATAGACGCACCGTCAGCTAGAAAGAGAGGAGTTAAGTCACCCACTCCTCCATTAGGGTCTCTTGCCACAATACTCTTACTCCGCAGCAACTCGAATGATTTAACGAAAATATGCCTCAAAAGCTTGTCGATGTCTGTTGTTTCCGTTATTGAACCATCATGAAAATTCATTTCTCTTCATGAAAAATATTGAATAGACAAAATATTTAAATCTTTATTCAATTATTTATTTATTGATTGATATGGCAGATGAGAAAATTAAGGTAAGGCTCAATGTTAAGGGAATTGAAGTGGAAATAGAGTGTCTACCGAGTCAATTAAATGAAGCTATTAAAAATGTATTGGAATCATTTGGAGAAGTAGGATCCGATACAGCAATGGATTTCAGACCCCTAACATGTAAAGAAGCTGTTGAGAAACTCTGGATGGAAGGGTGGTTTAAAAATTCAAGGAGATTAGGTGAAGTATGGAATGAATTATCGAGACGAGGGTATAATTATGATAGAAGTGCAATATCACATGCGTTAAATTCACTAGTACGTGAAGGGAAACTTACTAGAACGGGGCGGGCGAGAAAATATCAGTATA
Source organism: Nitrososphaeria archaeon (assembly GCA_027047855.1). GTDB lineage: Archaea > Thermoproteota > Nitrososphaeria > Geothermarchaeales > JDFR-13 > WAMZ01. The sequence continues at coordinate 7,237 of JALTTZ010000069.1, read as the reverse complement.
TCCAGAAAGTCCCATCAAAAATAAGGCAGATCTAATCATTCCATGATAGGGACAACATTTATTCCATATGCTGAGAGATAATTAATTATATATTCATAAGGCGAATAAGACCCTTAACCGTTATTTCATATGCAACTCCACTAGGTGTTTTGAATCTTTTCACATATCCGTCATAATGAAGTTCACTCAACCTAGAGGATATGGTTTTGGATGGTTTGCCAAGAATGGCCGTTAACTCTCTAAGCGAAAGTGTTGAACTATCTGTTTTACCTGCTATATGACTCAGTTTAGCAACACCTAGCGCGATAAGTATCTTACTGCTGAGTGGGAGGCGTTTAGGAGGATTTTCCCTAAATATTATTTCCCCGCCACCGGATAACATAACATACTCCGACAAAACCTTCGATAAGTTTACATAATCAACGTCAACTGAAAGTTTATCGAATACATCGAAAGCTGGAAGCACACTTTTTAACCATTTTATTATGGATTTAATGACTGAATCGGGATCACCCGAGACTTCGAAAACCAGATCCTTATACTGAAGTCTAGCATGTATTTTGTCCTCACTCAATCACTCTCACCAGCAGGAATGTTACCAGACACATACATATAATGTTTATCCCTTCCTTTTATCCTTCGAATCACACCACGCTGAACAAGTCTCTTTAACGATACAGCAATAGTGGATTTCGGGTAATATATTCCATAGGACTCCAGTAGATTAATTATCTCTTTTAGTTGTCTAGGTTTTCTTCCCCACTCAGTAGAAAAGAATTTAGTTAGTATTTGGGTCAAGGGCTCTCCACTCTTAATCTTAACATCCGGCAAATCGCCCCCTAAGACTTCCTCACTAGATTCCTCTATCTTGGCAGTTGATTCCCCCGAAATCCCCACTAAATATGGAATCAACTCTTGAACAAGGTTATGGACCTCTTCATACCTACCAGATAATATCAGCTCATTTCCCTTTATACGTATTTTTATATAAACTTTATCCTTCTCCATTTGATCCACCGAATTCATCCACTAATTTCTCCACCACCTTCATAACCATTTTGGGGTCGACACTACCCTTAAACGTAGACATAGCTATAGCCATTAAACGCTTAATTAGAATATTTTTAGGTAAAGCTTTTAAATCCTCCCTAGAGCGCAACTGGTCCCGCAGGAAAACCTCAATCGAAGCCAAATCCACACGTCTTGATAATCCCAATTTCTCAATAGCCTTAGCAACATCCAACCCCTCCTTATAAGAAGTTATTATAACGTCGGGCAGACTCTCCTTATAAATATCTCCTTTATCAACAAACCTAAAACTCTCTTCTATTATCTTGATAATCGGAGAGATGTTCTCAATATCGAGCTCGTCCATAATATAAGGGAGTCTATCCGTGAGAAAAGAAGCTACGTAGCTGGGTTTCAGTGAGGGGGCTATATTAATCAAGCTCTCAAAAATTTTTTCAAGCCCCGTATCAATTAATTTTTCAGCCATCTCATCAGACAATCCATATTTATCGATTAATTTTTCAATAACGGTCTCTGGCGGGGTAAGCGGATTATCATCCAAATACTTTCTAAAGGATTCATCAATCAATATAGGTGGAATGTCGGTCTCTGGATACATCCGCGCCATTCCAGGACGTGGACGCATATAGAAAGTAGAACCATCCTCCCTCGCGCCCCTAGTCTCCTTAGGTGGTCCCCTAAGGGCCTCCAATGCACGCTCAATGATTCTCTCAAAAGCTATCTTTGCCTCCCGCTCATCCGAGACAAAGAATACTACAGCATCCTCATCTGAGGCTCCTACCATACTTTTTAATTTCCCAATCTCTGCCTCAGTAATTCCATATTTGGGCATCTCATCTGTGTGAAATAGGCCGCCTAGACTAGTCCAAAACCTAACTCTCTCAGCCAACTCCTTACCTAACCTATGCCCAGGCGTGATTTCAAGTCCAAGCAGACCACCAAACATCGGTAACCTTATAGCATATATTTTTAAGCCCTTCGCCAACCCACTCTTGATCACCCTGTTAGAAGTAGTCCTGAATATCTCCGTTACATCGACCAACTCAACCGACCGAATTATGGACTCATCCACCCCCCGTTTATTTAACTTCTTTGCAATATTTATTAACCCGACTTGACGCGTCGCCTCGAACTCAACAACCGCCTTAAGCTGCTGCAATTTTTGAACACCCTTAACCTCTACTACGGGGCCGCCGGCAATAGATATATTAATATCTTGTCTAATTGTTCCTAAACCACGCCTTCTAACACCAGTCATCGTAACTAAACGCCCAATATACTTGGCAACCTCCACAGCCTCCTCCGGGGTGTATATTTCTGGTGCAGTAGCTATCTCTATCAACGGAATTCCTAACCTATCCAAATTATACACAACTTTCCTATCAACCCTCTCAATTATCCGAGCAGCCTCCTCCTCGAGACAGATTGTCTGAATCCCAATCTCCCTACCAAGCCTAGGCACATATACAGAGCCCCCTAAAGAGATAATCGAAGTCCTCTGAAAACCAGTCGTATTAGAACCATCAACTACTATTTTCCTCATTACATGAACCTCATCGACAATCTCAGCATTAACAAACTTAGCTATCCTCAATGCAGCCTTAAGACTCTCAATGTCCATCTCATGGGGAGGCTCTTCATCCAACTCCACTAGGCATGTCGATTCTGGAGGCGCAATATATTCAATTACAATACCTTTCTTGAACTCGAAATAAGCAGCTGGATCTATTTGCCCCAACTCACTTTGGGTCGGGCGCAACCGCCTAATAATATGTAATCCCTGACCATCTTCGACCAAAGTGGGGGGACAGTTACAAAACAGTTTCCTACCAGTATCAAGCTGAAAATGTATCTCCAAACCAACTTTTAGCCCAATATCCTTATAATTCAATCCCATAATCCCGCCTCGCATCCCACACTGGACTCTTAACACCCAACTCTCCACAAACATTACTAACCATAAGTTTATCTATCTCCTCCTCACCAAAATTCCCTAATATCCAACTAGCCTTTACATAAGCAGTTTCCGCGATCATATTGCCAAGAGGCACAACACCTATTCTTTGCAAGTATCTACCAGTATCATACACGTTCATATTAACCCTCCCCCAGATACATTGGGAAGCCATGAAAATATGGACACCCCTATCAATTGCAAACTTAAGCACATCATACAGATGCTCACCAACATGGCCTAGACCCGTGCCTTCTATCACAATCGCCCGAATCCCCTCATCTACTAAACTCCTAATTAATGCCCCATGCATTCCTGGATAAAACTTCAGTAACGCTGATTTATCACTAAATTTACTATATAAGACCGGAGCTCGATCCATATCCCTTTTTGTAAAACTACCTCCACCAAATTTAAAATTCCCAGCTTCATCGACAACCAAAACCGGCTGAACATCAATAGCTTGGAAAGCATCCCTCCTACTGGTATGGTTCTTCCTAACCCGCGTGCCCGGGAAAACAGCTACATATTTATCAGATGTCGAAAGATGCATCGCTACATAAACACCCGCCAAGTCTGCCTCGGCTGCAACCCTAATAGCGGATAACAAATTAAGTGCAGCATCTGAGCTAGGTCTATCACTAGACCTCTGACTCCCAACAAGTATAATAGGTATCGGAGAATTCTGGACAGCAAATGAAAGGGCTGCAGCCGTATAACCCATAGTATCAGTTCCATGAAGTATAACCAATCCATCATATTTACCAGAAACAACCCTGTCATAAACCTCTTTAGCTATAATCTCCCAATCACTAGGCAACAAGTGCTCGCTATATTTATTCATCAATACCTGTGTCTCAACCTCAGCGATCCCTCTAACCTCAGGAAGAAAATTAAGCAACTCCTCAGCCGAAACCGCGCTTCTCACAGCCCCAGTTACATAATCAACCTTGCTTAATATAGTTCCTCCTATAGACATCACCAAGACTTTCTTATCAGGAGCTTCACCAACCTCCTCTTTCAGAACCTCCATTAATGCAACTTTGGGTGGTTCCGCCAAACTAATATCCTCAATCCTCTCAATAGAAATTCCAACATTATATCCATTATCAAGCTTCAATACTAGAATATCTGGTGAAGAATACTCATGCTTAGGCATAATATACCCCTTATATTTCCGGCCACTGCTGACCCCCACTTGCACATAGTCACCTATCTTAACCCCAAATTTCCTCAAAACATATTCAATTATACCAGCATCCAAAAACATCACCCTAATCTTTTTGAGACATATACACCATCCCTAACATATCCAAACCTATAATAATACTCTCTAACACCCACTCCCGATATAACGACCATTTTATCTCCACCCTCAGAAACAGCAATATCCTCAGCTGTTCTAAGCAATATTGAACCCAATCCAATATGTTGCCACGAGCCCCTAGAGGGATTGGCCCCTATAGGTATGCTTCTTCCATATACATGTAGCTCCCGGACTATATATGTCTCAGCAGAAACAATCTCGGGGCGCCAAGCATATATAGAGGGTCTCCTCAAACGTATAAAACCATAGATGACATCATTCTCAGTATCTTCAACCGATATAAAATACTCAATCCCCTTATTAACATGAAAACGCCTCACTAAGATTCTGGGTTCACCGCCTTCATAAGCCTCCTTAAGCCACTTTATTCCGACTTCTCTACATCTAATACATTTACACCTAAGACCAAGACGCTTAAAGTCATCCATAATAACTTGCCTTAGATTCGTCATTTTAACCCCGTCAACAACCTCATGAGATGGGATATCCCTATTAACTCTCATAATTCGATTCCATCTATTAACAAAATTACTTTTGCATATCCCAACTAAATCTCTAGCATCATCAGTTGAATAAGGCTTATATAATCCCTCCCGCCAAAGTCTAATTAAACCAGTATGCTCAAGAACCAAAGTGGGATATATCTTTAAATTATCCGGGAAGAAGTTGGGTGAGTTCATGACCTGATGAAAAGCTTGAAGATCCAGCTTCATGTCCACCTTGGGCAGCCCGGGCATTAGATGATAAGTAACTTTAAACCCAGCATCTTTAAGACGAAGAGTCGCATCAATAACGGCCTTAACATCATGACCTCTAGATATATACCTATAAACATCATCATAAACCGTCTGTACACCCAATTCGACCCTAGTACCACCCCGCTCAAGCATCCAATCCACATCCTCTTTACTACATGCATCAGGCCTAGTCTCAAAGGTAATACCCACGATACGATATTTACTCGTCTCAGCAGCAACGAGACCTTTTACATAATCCCCAGGGAAAAAGCCTATAAAAGCCTGCAGTAACCTTCTCATATACCACTCACGATAAGCTAGAGGGGTCTTGTTGAAAGTTCCACCTTGGATAATTATCTCTATCTTAGACACATCATGACCCATCTGCTCTAATTGGGATATTCTACTCCTGACCTGCATATATGGATCGAAATTATTTCGGATGCCTCGCATAGCACTTGGTTCCCTACCTGTATATGAAATGGGAGACCCAGGGAAGTGTGGGCAATAAATGCATCTCCCATGAGGACATTCAAAAGGCCTAGTCATAATAGCTACTATGGCCACCCCAGACAAAGTTCGCACAGGCTTCCTTCTAAGATACTCAATCAAAGAAGACCGGTCAGGCCGATACTTTTGAATATAATTAATAATATCTATATTTGAAGGATAGGACTCTAAATTAAATTTCCTCACAGCTTCACGTTTAATATTGTTTAATTCTTTAAACTCAAATTCCTCTAAAGAGGAAAGTCTCTCAACAATATAATCCAAAGCCTCCATGGAAAGCTCGGAACCAACAACCACTTTATCCATAGGCATCATCCATTAACCAAAAAGAGGAATATCATATATCACTATAAAATTATTGTTTAACCTAACAAAGCATCTCCTAATCCTTAGTAAACTTTCTAAATTCAAAAACCTTAATAAACTTTCCATCATAAACAAGCAACAAATCTTTAGGAACAAACCTACTCCTCACATCTACAATAAGATAGACCCTGTTATATTCATCGAAAAGAATAGGATCAGGCTTTTTATATACATCGTCAGTTAAGGTCTCAACCCAGTATTTCAGTCTTACATCAGGCACAATAAAAGCAGAATCATCAATATTTTTCGAAACGAAACTACTCAATTCCAAATATTCACCTTGGGGTATGCTAGGCCTTATACTTAAAATAGAGGGTATCGATATAGAAACAAGAAAAACCATCAACAACAAATACGAAATCAGCCTCCTCAATCCGATCCTTTCGTCTCCTACTACACCCCCAAAGACATATGAGAGGGGAATTATGGTCATTAACTGAGTACGGAATAAGATATTTGGAGGAAGCAAAGGAAAATTAATTATCAGACATACTAGACCGTTAACTAAATAAAAACCAGCTTTAATCCGCTCATTCCGTCTCAAATGAAATAGCATCAGCATCAGCGAAACAAAAACTATACCCAAAGAAATTATAACCCAGTCTGGCTTAATCCTAGAAAAAGCTATACCACCAGACAAGATCTTATTCATTATAGAGAAAGCCTTCCATATATCATTCCCAGTTAGAAGCGGAAAAATGATAAACAACGATAAGACCAGCAACAGCACTATAAATAGAGCCACACCCTCCCTCAACTGTTTATTAAAAATGTAGAAAGACGCAGCCAGAACCAAATAAAAACCAAACACAATAAAAACCAAGATGTGTGTCAGACCAGTAAGAAGCATAAAGAACATAACTATTAGGATTCGCCTATACATACTCAACTTCTCACTAAACATAAATAATATTCCCGCTCCCAAGAAAACAAGAGCCACACCATTCTTCATAAAATCGCCAATTAACCTAAAGATATAAGGATTAAAGAAAAAGGCGATACTAGCTGCTACCGCTGCATAAACCGATTTATAAAATTTACAAATTAAGTAATAAATAGGTATAACACCCAATGCAGTAAAAAGGGATACCCCAACCTTGACACCAACAAACACGTCACCAGAAAAAATAGACGTAAGATAAAACAAGTAGAAGGTTATAGGTGGGTCTAAATACTTGGGATATCCACTCTGGATTATTGAGAAGACTTGGATCGCATAATATGGCCCATCTATCCCAGGCAACAAAGAAAAAGAAGCTATAGGTAGATAGAAAACTAGGAAACCGATCACTACAAGTATGAATGGAATTAAAT
>JALTTZ010000068.1 GCA_027047855.1 Nitrososphaeria archaeon | reverse complement strand
CGGCCTGCCCAGAAGTTGTACCCTGTCTTGAATACGTCAACGGCCATCCAAAGGCTCAGAATATATCCATAAAGGCCATAGTCTAGTTTAGGTAGGGCCCTAGCCACATAGATGGTATATAGGACTGTAATTAGGTAGGAGAGTAGTTGAGCGGTGAAATAGTAGAGACCTGCCCTCCTCACTCTAATACTGGACAAGCTTTATTTCACCCTCCGTGTATTCCTCCAGAGTAGTGTGAGAACCCCCACGATAGACTTCCCATCCACAATATCCTTATAAAGCATCTCTTTCAATTCACTTATCTTCACTACTTCGGTTCTTATTACTTCATCCTCTTCTGGCTCCTCACCTACGTACTTTAATCCACTAGCTATATACAAGTGCATGTATTCATCACTATATCCGGGTGAGACATAGAATGAGCCCACATACTCCAATTTAGAGGCCTCATACCCAGTCTCTTCAATCAACTCTCTCCTGGCCGCCGCCTCCTTATCCTCCCCCTCATCCACCCTTCCCGCAGGCAGCTCAAATATCCATCTATTAATCGAGGAACGATACTGCTTAAGAAAAATTATCTCATCTTCACTCAAAAGAGGAACTATGACCACCGATTCCCCAAACTTGACTAAATCAGTATTTACACGCTTATCATCTATCTGTAGAACCCTATTATACAGCTTAATCCTCCTACCTTCACAGAGAAGCTCGTCCTTCACCACTCTAATCTCCATTCCCTATATCAACCCCAATCCCGAGGGAATCCTACTCACGAGTAATTATGATATTATAAAAAGATAATTCGTGTAAATATATTTAGCTTAGGTGCATCATTGGGGTGTAAAATTTGGATATCGATTGTGAGAGTCTGATCACTGGTTTTAAGGGTAGGAGGCTGCTGTTGGCTGCCCACTGGGACGTGGATGGCATATGCTCAGTAGTAAAAATGCGCCGAATCCTAGATGTCAAGCATCGCTTCTATACTCCTCCCATAGGGATCTATGATATTCCGTGGGAAGAATTGACTGGGTTCGATGGATATGATTATATCGTTGTCATGGATATGGCTCTACCCAAGAATACTATAGACCGCCTTGATAATCTGGCTATTAATAGGGCGATAGTAATTGATCACCACTATCATCCAGAGAAAGGCAACGCAATTTATATTGATTACCCTATGGAGAATGGAGACAACTTCTATTCAAATACGTTGTTGATGGATGACTTCTTCCATTTGGAACACGATATACTTACCGTCCTAGGTATAGTAGGAGATTATTATACCAAGGTTAAGGGGCTTGAGATTTATAAGTTGGTTGAACAGATAAGCAGTAAACACGACCTAACCTTCGAGGATACTTATAGGCTGACTCTCCTCATCGACGCCAATCACCTGACTAATGATCGAGAAGCCGTATATAAGGCGGCCGAGGTTCTCGAAGATAATCTGGATAGCCTTAAGACCCTTCTTAATTACGATGAATGGGTTGGGAGACTCGATGCTGTAGAGGGGGAGATCAATGGGGTGGTTGGTGAAGCTGCCCCCTCAAACGACGTGATATTCCATAGATTCAATTCAAGATATTATATAATATCTAAGGTGGGTAGAAAGCTGACCGAGTTGTACCCAGGTAAAACCATTTTCCTACATAATACCGGGTTTAGTGAGGAGTATGACCAACTATATATACGTGTCTCTAATGACAGAGATCTCCTTCCCTTAATTGAAGAGGGTCTCAGGAGAGGCTTCATCTGCGGAGGGAAGTCTAATGTCGCTGGTTTCCTCGTCCCTAAGCGTGAAGTCCGGGACTTTATAGGATATGTCTGGGCATGGTTGGAGAAATAGCACTTTAAGATTAGAAGCCTCTCTTTTAAAAACTGGTGTTTACTAATATCTCCTCCATAGTCATATTATTTATTTTTAGGTGTTGTATATGCATAAAGAACTTCCTCCTGGATATATGGATAGGATAGCATATCCAGTGATCCCGGCCTTCATCGTAGCTGGCACTAAAGAGCGTGTGGGTGGGATGTTAGCGGCTTGGTGGACCCAACTATCATTCAATCCCTTCCTGATGGGTGTGGCCGTAGCCCCTGAGAGATACACCTATAGATTGTTAATTGAAGCAGGCAAATTTTCACTTAATGTGGTTGATTTTAAGTACGTTGATGTAATGCCCTACATTGGGGATGTATCGGAGAGATTCCTAAAAAATAAGATAAGCAAAGCAGGCTTCAAGGTTGAATGGGACGAGGAATTCGGGATACCATACATAGGTGAGGCTCGGGGCTATATGCTCCTAAAACTCATCGACAGGAGAAAGTATGGCGACCACGACCTATTCGTGGGGGAGGTATTGAAGGCATATGCAGATGAGACCTTCGTAGACGGTAGATGGGACCTATCGAGATACAAACCCCTAATGTACATGGGTAGGACTAAGAGACCAGCTAAAGTAAAAAGAATTTATGTCACGTTTAGGGAAGCAGAGATTAAAGAGGTAGAGTTCGCCGGAGGCCCCCTAAAGAAATACTCCAGTATGCGGTATGGAGTATTGAATGAGTTGAGGGCATTGTTGAAGAAGGTGGGGAGCCTAGATAACGAGGTTTTCCGCCGTGGCGCCATAAAGATCTTGGGTAAGTATGGATTGGATGAGGAAGATCTGAAGTACTATATTGAGGAATTAAGTAGGGGTCTCTAGGGATGTCTAGTTGAATCCCCTAGATACAATCAGCCAGTAATATTAATTATATCGGGTATATAATTTTAGTTTCTGGTCTTATGGATGATTGAAGAGACCCTAGTCATAATGCTGCTTGCCCTAGTAGTCCTATTAGGCTATTTTGGGCATATATTTTTTAAACGCACTAGGATCCCCCATTTCCTTCTACTCGTAAGTGTAGGCATAATAATAAATCTATTTAATATAATGGATAAGGAGTTTCTTCTTCCCATAGTGGGTCTCTTCAGCACCCTAACCCTCATCATGGTCACCTTCTACAGTGGACTGAACCTAGAACTCTATGACATTATATATCAGAGTGGACGGGCCTTCCTCCAGTCCCTCACCTACATACTTATCAGTGTATTCTTGATAGGGTTTGTGGCGCATCTGTTACTCGGCTGGCCCCTGCTCGAGTCATTCATCTTTAGCTCCATGACTGGAGGTGAGATAACGGCGGCCGTCGTGGTCCCTCTAGTCTTCAGTCTTGGATTGAGGGATGAGGTTAAGGCGCTTCTTACATTGGAGACGGCCATAAGCACAATTATAACTATAGTCCTGTTCTTCATGTTTCTTAATCAGTGGCTCGCTGGAACCGCCGACATATATAAAGCGATCCTATCAGTAGTGAGCAACTTCACCGTAGCGATAATATTTGGTATAATCTTTTCACTCGTGTCGCTCAAGGTGCTGCTCAAGTTTAGAAGGGAGGAGTATGCATTCGTCTTGATTTTGGGAGAGCTCTTACTGATCTATACTCTAGTTAAGTCTATAGGTGGGAACGGGGAGTTGGCGGCCTTAATATTCGGGCTTCTACTATCCAATAGCAGGATGCTCTCCGAAACCATACACATCAACTTTGGAGCCGACATATCACCATTGATATTCCGGCTGAATGAATTCCAAGACGAGATCTCATTCATATTTGAAACCCTATTCTTCGTCTTCCTAGGAATGGTCTTCATCATCGATATCTCAACAATGCTCTCATATCTATCAATAGCCACGCTATTCGTATTAATACTCTTAACCACACGCTTCGCAGCGGTGTCACTAGCTAACTTGGGTTCAGACATATTTCGATACCGTGGAATAATCACCATTCTATGTGCACAAGGAATAGTGCCCGCATCCCTCAGCATATATCTCCTAAGGTACAACCTCCCCCTAAAATACACCTTCATGTCTCTAATAACATACATAATCATCCTCACCAACATAATAACAACGGTAGGAGTATCGATCGCCTCCCATTTCATGAAGGGACAAGTAGACCCTGATCTCTCCTCCTAGAATCCATTAAAAAATTCTAAATTAGAAATTATCTTTAAATAAATTACCACATTTAAGTTAACTTGGTAATACCTATTTTTAATAGAATATCTGAAAATATATATTTGTTGGATTTTTTTAGATTGGATATATATACTCCCAACTAATAGTTGTAGCGGCAATTCAGTATGTGTGATTTTTATGGCAACTATTCTTGCCGGCATATCTAGAAACTGGATTGTTTTCTTTCTTATCGGCTTACTTTTAGGCTCCATCGTTACCGCTGCCTATGCTTATAGCGACTTGTCTGGATTGGTTAGTGAGCAGACTGTTGAAGATCTATTCGGTAGCCTAGATGGCGAGTTGAAGAAGATCGAGGAGAAACTGGATACAAATCTAATAGATCTCGAAGGAACATACATAGCTAAATTCAATGAGTTGACTAAGACAGTTGATGGTATAAAGAGTGAAGTGGATCGGATAGAGCGTAAGCTAGATGTTAATGGAATTAATGAGAGTATGGATATGCTCAATTATCTGGACGGTTGGTTCAGAAATCTAAACAAAAGTATTCACAGTATCAATGCCACGGTTGTTTTAGTCCACCAAATCAAGATAATTAATAACAATATCCAGCATATACTTAACAACATAACGTTAATTCACAATACATTGAACAATTTGACTGTGAACATCAATACCGTGATCAATAATATCGATATAATGATAAATTCGCTTACATTCATTCAAAATGAGATTGTTAACGTTCTTGAGGTTCAGATAAATGAGATATACACTTTCATCACTGTTGATATATACCAGAGTCTACAGAGTATATCGGTTCAGATAACCAATATACAAAACACCTTGAATAGCATCTATGTAAGCATAACCCAGATAAATTTCTTGGTTCAGAAGAGGGTTATCATAGAGACGATACCTAGGTCTGAGTATTCGGGACCATATCACCACGAGTTTTTTGTTCAGGTCTCGGTTCAAGGTGATGGTTCTGTTCCCGAGTCAGGAATAATAGGCATTCTGGTCTATAATGCTGAGGCTAGCTATACAGTTACCCCAACAGGTATACCTGGTCTATTCATAGTTAGTATAGATCTACCGAACACTACCCCGACCGGGCAGTATGTGGTGGTCATCGATGCGTATTCAACGATTACCTTACCTGACGGTAGCACAAGGACGTATAACGGCACCACGATCGAGTCATTATACGTGTATTGAGTCTCTCCAGTGTCCAACCCTTTTTATATCCTTTCTCATAGATGAACCGTATGTTAAAAGTATTTAACCTTTATATACAATTAGTATTTTTGGTTGAAGAACTATGACTGTTCCTAGACCAATGACCAAAGATGTCATTCTATCGGCCTTCGGCGGGGAGTCGATGGCCCATATGCGTTACCTGATATACTCTGAGATCGCTAAGAGGGAGGGATTCGCCAACGTAGCGAGGCTCTTTGAGGCGGTCGCTTTTGCTGAGTACGTCCATGCTAGAAACCATCATAATCGCCTTCGTGATTTCCATGAAGATGCGAAGGTTGTTGCTGGTGCTCCGATTGGCCCCGGGAATACTTCCAAGAATCTCGAGCATGCCATTAATGGAGAGGAGTATGAGGTTAATGAAATGTATCCAGTGTTTATTGAGGTCGCGAGGTTCCAGGGTGATGAACAGACCGTTAAGAGCTTTAGATGGGCTCTGGAGGCCGAGAGGATTCATGCCGAGATATATAAGGAGGCCAAGAAGTATGTGGATAAAGGTGAAGACTGGCCCCTAAAGGGTAAGGTATGGATATGTTCAGTGTGTGGACATACACATGTGGGCGATTCTCCCCCTGACCGATGCCCCATATGTAATGCATCAAAAGAAGCCTTCAAGGGATATTAACCCATTCCACTCTTTTTATCTTCTTCTGTGGGTTGTGTTAAGTTAAGAAGCTTAGATGATATAGTTTATAGTAGTGTGAGCTGGATATGCAGACCCTGATAGACATATTATTCTATTTAACACTGGTCTCAGAGTTGCTACTTCTACTCCTTATACTCATATCTATATATATGCCTAGTAGGCGATTTTGGCCGCCCCCAGGTAAATGGAGCATGGAGTATAACTTAATCTGGAGCCTAACTTTCATCAGTATAGGAGGGATAATTACTCTCGCTTTACTTACTTGGGACACATACTTACTCAGTAATTGGCTATTAAAGCCGATAGGGTTTGTCTTGATAGTCCTCGGGAATGCGTTGGCAATATGGGGTCTCCGGGAATTAGGTGTCTATGCATCAAGTGGATTGGAGTATAAGTTGGTGACCACAGGCCCATATAAATATACTAGGAACCCCCAATACCTAGGCGATATCATCGTATTGATAGGGGCGATCCTCCTTGTAAACTCCTTCTATGTATTGGTCACCTCTATATTAGGGATAATAATCTTTGGTTTGTTGCCCTTCGCGGAGGAGCCGTGGCTCAGAGAGAAATACGGGGAAGACTATATTAAATACTGTAATCGTGTCCCCCGTTTCATCGGTCGGATAAGGAGAACAAACGATGAACGTCTCTTCCCTAGATAGAAATATCTTCTCCTTATCTACTTCCCGTTACATTATGTGGAGAGTGAGGCGTTTCCAGTAAACTACTGTTCTCATAACTTAGTTAGGTCTAAGCCACAATAGGGACAGAATTTAAAGCCGGACTTAAGTCTTCCACCGCAGCTGGGGCAGAACTTGAAACTGGTTGATGGAGCCCTAGTAGGCGCCTCCACCTCTTCATCATATATCTCTTCCTCAACTTCTTCCTCGTATTCCTCCGGCTCCTCCTCAACCACTACTTTTCTCTTAGCTCTGGGTCTAGTTGGTCTTTTAACTCTCTTGACTCTTTTTGTTCTAGTGGTCTTCGTCTTCTCTCCCCTCGACATCCTACTCATTAGATCTTCGTAGAATTCCTCGGTTTGGAAAGTGCGTTTAACTGTACCCCTGAAGGGTGCGAATGTAAACTCTATCCTTTTATTTTCTATCTGTACCACGGCGTTGATAAACATCTTTTTCCCGAAGATCCCGTATCTAATCTCCCTGAGTGAAACATCTTCAAAGTATTCATATGGTATTACTACTGGTTTTGTCTTCTCCATGCTAATGGCAGCTGGACCAAATATCGTATATAGCAAGGAAGTCTTCGCTACCCCCTTGGCGCTAATACGATGTTTCAGTTTCAGTTTTCTGGCTACCTCTGCTGGAAACTTCACTTCAAGGCCTCCCGCCTTTAAGGCCACCTCACCATCCGCGAAGGTGGTGATGGGGCCTGCCTTGTAGGCGAAAGCAGCCTTCATCTAGACCACATAAAAATAAATGTATATTCCCCTGTAATAAATGGTGGGTCTTGGTCCTCGAAAAATATATCCGAATTGAATCTAATGTTATTTATATTTGGTGGGCTCTTGAAGATCGGCTGGTGAAGTTGCTGGGCATGAGGATTGGGCGCAGAATATTTATAGGTATAGTGTCCAGTGCACTTATTACCTCGATAATTGATTTACGCGACTATATACATGAAAATAGGCTTATAGATCTCCCTGGGTTTTCACAAGGACCTAATGTATATCCTGAAGGTATATATACATCGCAATTCCATAAGAAAATGCTTTTTTCCAAGATCTCATTGGATACGTTGTCGAAATTGTTGTGGGCGATGCAGGGTATTACCAACCCGGTTCTTCTATTTAGAACCGCCCCCTCTGCTGGAGGCTTATATCCTGTTGACCTATATGTGTCTAACAACGGGTTATTCGAGGGTCTTAAGGAGGGGCTATATAAATACGATCCACTTAGCCACTCCTTGTTGTTGGTGGGTGACACTGCCTATCCCTCTTCAGATCTAATTATGGATGTAGATTATTCTAGAACAGCGGCTAAATATGGAAGGAAGGCCAAACGTTATGCTGACATAGAGGTTGGCCACATATATCATAATCTATTTATAGAGTCGCTTGTATCTCGAGTATATCCACAAATCACATCGATTGTGGATTCAAGTGATATCGGCTTACATGGAGATACATCTATATTAGTATCATTTCTTGGCTTGGAGGTATCGATGGACAGGCTGGGTAAATATAGTGTCGAAGAGATTTTGTATAGAAGGAGGAGTAGACGGGTATATGCTGATCGTGATATAGATCGAGAGACTTTCGAGACTTTCCTAGACTATATATATCTAGTCCATGCATTTATGGAGCGTGTTCTCGGTAATGGGGTTGAGGTTTACCTAAATGCCGTGGAGATAAGGGGGATCCAGGGAGGGTTTTATAAAGTGGCCTTTCAAGGGGGTGGTTGGCAGCTTCGATATATTGGCCCCTCGGTCTCTAGGGAGCTTTATGAGACGTGTTTCCCTGTAGATGGTTTCCACCAATCGTATGTGTTGGGTGGGAAGCTCCAGTTGGTCGTGGTGGCAAGGTCGGGGTTAGAAGACTCTCTTACAGAGCACCTTTTAACTGGTTTCTTCTCGCAGGGGATTGTATTGGTGGCGACCGCACTCGGTTTAGCCTCTGTTACTGTTGGAGGCTTCGATAATGAGAGGTTGCATGAGTTGCTGGGTCTAAAATATGGCTATGATCCAAAATTTATAATTCCAGTGGGGTGGCCCCGATGAAGAGGGTTTCTCCCAAGGTTTATATGGAGCTGTTCTTAATGGGTCGCATCCTTCTCTTCATAATCTTCTTCTTGATAATAGTATTCAACATACTTGTCTTTACTGCACCTGTCGCAATCATGTATGAGCTTGATGCCTCCGGTGCTACCATAGGCTTTAGGGAATTATATATCCTAGGGGGTCAATATCATATAAAGAGTTCATACTATATCGTTGATGCCAACAGGTATATCAATCAATTTAATATTATAAATGTATATCTAGCCAGTATCCTAATTATGCTGGCCTCAATAATTTACATTTCCTATGGAGTTCTAACGGTTATTGACCCTAAACTTTTTACTGAGAAATACAATTATTTAGTTATTCCCTTTCTATTCTTCTCCGTGTCAATGTACATCATCTTCAAGTATCTTGCGACTGCATATGATGTCGTAGGTGAGCTGCCCTTTATAGGCGACTCAATCAATCCATATCGTGGTGCTATATATGTGTCGGGTTGGGGTCCTGGACTCACATATTTCATCGTATCCTTTATACTTCAACTTGCATCCCTGCTGGCCGCATATATCTACTCATCATACACAGGTGAGGGGAAGGACCAATCTTAAGATCCATCCCTAGAAATTTAATTTGGCTCTGTAGGTTTGGTTAGACGATTTTTTGGAACAAATATATATCACTGATGCCCAATATTTTACGTAAGGTTTGGTATAGACATAGTTGATGATATCATGTCTATATCGGGAGTCTTTGGATATTTAAGAAATTATATTTGGAATGAATTTTATACCACTCCACCACTCGTGAGATATGGTTTAGCGGGCCTAGGATTCATATTGGGAATAGGCACCACACGTTATGGACATGTAGGTGCTCACCCATACTTCCTTGAGGTACTCCCACTAATATCAGGGTACAACCCTATCCTCGGCCTTTATTATGCCCTCGGCTTCATGGTTGGTGACATGATCGTTAAGCCATTTGAGAGTACCACCATACCTTGGGTTCTCTTCTTCATAATTCATATAGCAATAATTATATATGCTGTTTTGCCTCCCTTGTTCAGCAGAGGCCTTGTATATTTGGTTTATTCTATGGGGTTGTTTAAGCGGGATGGTGGCTTACCGGCTTTGAATATAGGTTCATTAATAACATCGGCTATTGGTGGGTTGATTGGTGTCGGTGTCGGCTTGTGGTTTATTGATAATGCTATGCATTATGCATATATAGATGGGCCCCAAGTATTGGGAAGTTACCCTGATGAGGCTTGCCTTAGTATAGCTAGGAATAGTGATATGTTTAATCCTGCTAGGGTCTCTACCGCTACGTTATTCTCCGGGCCGGTCGGAGGTATATTAAACAATTTGGTTAGCATCGGTTTCATCCCCAATGTCAGTAGGTTACTTAAGGGTGAGGTATCAAGGTTGGAGGTTCCTAGGTCTCTTGAAAAGCAGCTTAAAAAGATGACTAAAGAAAGTAAAGTTGTTAAGGAGATTAAGGGCAAGGTTAGTCAAGCTAAAGCAGTCAAAACTATTAAGGAGAAGACGGCCGGCTCTCCTATAGTTGATACTCTCAAGGGGTATTTGGATAAGGTATCGGAGACGGTGGGGGAGTTCGTGGTTCCTAGTGGTGATTGGCAACCGGTAAACCTGAATCTATTTGGGAATCTCCTTACCTTTGCCGATGAGGGGTTTGATTTGTTCTCTAAATATGTTATAGATAAAAAATATATTGATCCTCTTGAGAAGGCTTTCAGTAATCTATTGAATCGCTATTACGAAGCTACATACATGATGGACATTGCCAAGAATGATTATAAAGATGTGTTGAAGAAGGTTAAGATAAAGTGGAACCTTGTAATTAAACCTAAGGAGTACACGAAGGTTGCAAAGAGATATATGGATAGCGTGAGGAAGGTAAAGAGTCTGGTTAGGGAGGGGAGAGCCATACATCGCGAGATCATGAAGATTAAGCGTGCTAAGGGATTTGTCAAGGGGCTCTTCCGGTGGACTAGTAATATATTGTTCGCTAGGGATGTCGCTTCAGATCTAGCTGTTTACCGTGTCGATGATGGGGAGAGTATATTAGGGGCCTTTACCAAGAGCTTCCTAACCAACTATGCGGTTAAGCGGGTTACAGATTTCAATTCGGTTGGTTTCGCTACTATGGAGATGGTTAATGAAGTTGCATTCGACAACAGTGAGGCGGCTGAGATAATATCCCCAACTAACTTCATCAAGGGTGAGGCGAAATTTGTCTATGACCTTGGTGAGAACTTGTTAAGGGATAGGAGTCTAAGTAAGGCTTGGAGTAAGGTTAGAAAGAATATTTCGAAAGGGGACTATGGTAAAGTAATTAAATATGTGTATAGTGGTTTCGAGGAGCTAGGTGAGTATGCTCGGGATCCTAGGCTCTTCAGGGAGGTTCTGGAGAATAAGGGCTTATCTGCTGGTTTGGAGGGTGTTGAGGATAAGGCTGGTGAGTTCTATGATGGTGTACATAAGCGTATAGATGAGGTGTTTAAAGTTAGTGAGAAGAGCTGGAAGGTAACTAAGTTTGCCGCTGGTAGTGTAAGGACGGTGTTGCATGGATGGACGAATCTGATAGAGCTGGGGCACAGGACATTGACATCTATAACTGGATGGTTTCGGGGGTGATTAGATGCCTGTAGGAGTATTTACCAAGGATGAGTTGGCTACAATGATCCTGCTCTCCAGATATGATATAAGCCAGTTCTCACCAGCTGCGAAGCTGTTAAGGCGAATAGCCGAGATGGATGACAAGACGATATTGAATGCTGCCAAGAACCTACATAAGGTGAATGTGGTTTGGGAGAGGAGGAACGGTGAGTTGGATCTGCATATTGTTTACTCGATTGTAATGAAGGTTCTGTTGGAGCCGGAGGATGTCGTTACCTATACGTCCGTGAGGAACCTTTTTCAGTCCTCGATGAACTTCCTTCGGAGAAGCAAGACAACCATATTTTTCAAGGCCACGGATGATTATGAATCATTCATAATTGGGTTTCCATTGGAGTGGGGCCATGTATATGAATGGGTTAGGGATGAGATACTGGATGTCGTTGATGAGGAGGCTGATGTTGAGAGTATGGAGCTGGAGTTAAGTATGGAGGAGTATGTTATGCTCCTGACTTTGCAGAGTATGTTCTTGGATAGGTTACGTAAACGTAAGAAGACGCCTAGATTCAAGGTCACTGATATTGTTAAGGCATTTGGTGATGCTGTACCCATAACATACTTAACCACTGCTTTAAAGCCTGAGTTGCTTGACACGATTCTTAATATGATGAAGAATGAGGAATTAATCTATGATACATTGGATAATATGGTGGAACGAGATCTATTGAAGATATATCGCGATGGCTCCGAAGTAGGTTATTCAAAAGAACTTCTGTATATGCTTGATCCCAGAAAAATTCTAGATGTATCCTTTCTGATTAGGGTGGCTGTTGAGGAGGAGCCGAAAGCAATTATGATGAACTTCGTTCTCCATAGAGATAAAATATTGAGGGCCGAGGTGGGGGATGAGGGGGTAAATATCAAGGCTTACGACTTCGAGTCCTTCGATAATGAGGTCTTGAGACCCACTTTGAGATAAATTTTACAGTAGAGAGCATGAGATACTTTGGTAGTATTAATGCTGTTAAGGTTAAATGGAGTAGGCTTTTTTATAAAAAATATGTACTGCTTTTCACTGATCTCGGTATATATGGCCTATATGCTGGAGACCTATTCACTCGGAGAGAGAAGATAAAGTTCCTGGGCCTAGGTGTATTGCTGGGTATCTTTTTCAAGGCGCTGTTCGGGGACCCTATATGGCTGGGTGCACAAGGGGCATCCTTCGAGGAGATCCTAGGTGAGGCTTTGAAGGCTAAAATACGATGGGTTAAGGATGCTGAACTGGATGTCATCCTCGGGAAGGCGGATATATCCATCCCTTACAATAAAGTGAAGAGAGTATTTGTTAATCTGGAGCGGGGAAGAGTAAAGTTCAAGTTGGGGCGTATGAAGAACTATGAGTTCATTGTGGGTGTCGCCTCGATTGGCGATGTACTAACAATCCTTACCGAATCTGGATTCAAGTATATGAAGAGTGAGCTCTCAAGAGGGGGATAACCCTAATAAATACTGATTATGATAGTCTTCAATAGTCACTAGTGATCAAGTACGGTTATTATGGATGTTGTCGGCGTCATCGTTGGTGCATAATCATCATGGCTCAGTGCAGGTCAGTCTAATCATCCGCCTAAAAAAATTTGGTCAAACATATTTAAAAGTTAAAATTATCTAGAATGACTATAGCATTTCTGAATGATTCAATGTTTCACTAGGAGGAACATGAAATACTAAATATCTGAAAAGTTAGATTCTTTGTACTTCTCCTGTTCATTTAGATAAACGTAAAACTGGGTCATCTCGCTCTTTCTTCTGAATAAAAATCTTAATCCTAAGATTATATTTAATGCAAAATTATAGTATTTATTGTAGTAGCATTCATAGTTGCATAGGTTATGTTATCATGGGAAAGAATTTTTATATAGTAGACGTGTTTGCTGAAGAAAAGTATTCTGGTAATCAACTCGCTGTCTTTAGAAATGCTGGTGATTTTTCTGATGCAGAGATGCAGAAGATTGCCAAGGAGATGAATTACTCAGAAACCACATTCATTCTATCTGATGAGATGCGGGAGGGCGGTTATGCTGTCCGTATATTCACTCCTGAGAGGGAGGTTCCATTCGCGGGGCACCCGACATTGGGTACAGCATTTGTAATACAACGTGAGATCATTGGAAAACCTGTAGAAACAATAATCTTAAATTTAAAGGTTGGGCAGATACCCGTCGCCATCAACTATGTCGAGGGACAAGCAGATGTCCTGTGGATGAGGCAGAACCCTCCCAGTTTCGGTCAGGTTCTGGATCCACAATTAATTTCACATGTATTGAGTCTAGATGAAAGCGATATCGATGATAGATATCCTGTTCAGGAGGTTTCCACCGGATTACCATTCATAATCGTTCCGTTGAAGACCCTGGAAGCGGTGAAACGAGCTATAGTAGATAAAGAAAAATACTTTGAGTTGATTAGAGATTTGGAAGCCAAGGCTATCCTTATATTTTGCCCCGAAACATATAACCCACAAAACGACCTAAACGTTAGGGTTTTTGCTGACTATTTTGGTGTGCCTGAGGACCCAGCTACAGGGAGTGCAAACGGTTGTTTAGCAGGATACTTAGTAAAATATAGATACTTTGGAAGAGACAGAATCGACCTCAGGGTCGAACAAGGCTATGAGATAGGGAGGCCTTCATTGATTCTTATAAGAGGAGAATACAGGGGAGGAACGGTAAGGGTTTATGTAGGTGGGAGGGTTAAGATGATAGCGAAAGGAGTATTCATATAAGGCGGGTTTGAGTTTAATTTATCATATATTCAAGAGGATTTTCTTATGAAATTATTAGATGAGGTTGAACAGCCTAGGAAGAATTTGGATGTATTATGTATTTTCTATGGATAAATTGGGTGAACTTTTTTATCGGCCATCCTCTAGGGAATCCGGCCCCAGGTAATTTTAATGAAAGATTTATTTAATCATTTGGAGAAATTTAAATGGATACGTGTCTGTGTCTATTCCAGTGGGGGTCTCTCATGGACGGTTCTGTTGCGGTTAGGGTCATCGACTTGACGAAATATTACGGTAAATTCCTGGCTGTGGACCATATCAACCTAGAAATCTATGACCGGGAGATATTTGGTTTCCTCGGGCCGAATGGTGCTGGTAAGACGACGACCCTACTGATGTTGACGACTGTTTTGAGGCCCAGTGAGGGGAATGCATATATCTATGGCTATGATATTAAGGGGCATCCTGATAAGGTTAGGCAGTTTATTGGGATGGCTTTCCAGGACCCGAAGCTATATTGGATCCATACTCCTTATGAGATTCTGTTGTGGCATGCGAAGGTGTGTGGTTATAGGGGGGCTAAGGCTAAGGAGGTTGTGGAGGATGTCTTGAAGAGCTTGGATATGTTTGAGGCCCGTAAGAAGAGGGCTTTCGAGTTGTCGGGGGGTATGAGGAAGAGGGTTGAGATAGCCAAGATATTTATTCAGAAGCCTAGGCTCGCAATATTCGATGAGCCGACGACCCAGATAGATGTGAGTGGGAAGCATAAGATATGGGATATGATTAAGGCTTTAAGGGATGAGGGCTCCACGATCATATTGGCGACCAATGAGTTGTATGAGGCTGATATACTGAGTGATAGAGTGGCTATAATATATAGAGGGAGAATAGCCGCGTTAGGCACCCCAAGGGAATTGAAGGACACTATTCCTGGGGGCGATGTCCTCGAGATAGAGTTCGCTTCTCCCCTGCCTAACTCTGTCTTGGTTGACATAGAAGCTTTCAAGCAGGTTCAACGTGTAGTTGTCGAGGACTCGAGACTAGAGATATATTTAAATGAGGTTGAGAAGGTCCTACCTAGGGTGGTGTCCCTCTTGATTGAGCGGGGTGTCTCGGTGAAGTCAGTGCATATGAGGGAGCCTAGTCTAGATGATGTGTTTATGCATTATACCGGTGCAAGGCTTAGGGAGGGAGAATGAGAACCTTCATAGATCATCTAGTCTTAGTGGTTGAGCGGGATCTCCGTATGCTCCTGCAGTATAAACTATTCCTTGTTCTCAGGTGGCTGTGGTTCTTTATGCAGGTGGTTATATTTGGGTTGGCCATATCCTATCTAGTAGTTGTTAGTGATTATATCAACTACTATGCGGCCGGTATATATGTGGCGACACTCTACTCGACATCTATGTTCATAGCCTTCGATATACAGGAGGAGGCCGAGCATGGAGTCGTGGATTATCTCCTAAGTCTCCCGATTAACAGGAGGGTTCTAATTGTAGGTAGGGCGATTGGAGGCGGGTTGAGGAGTATATTGGCGACCCTCCCTCCCCTAATATTCGTCCTCATAATGATAGGAGTTAGGGATATATTGACACTCCTCTATGCGTCTATTGGCCTGCTTCTGTTGTCCTTCGGTATGGCCGGTCTCGCTATAACAATAGTCTCTGTCCTGAAGTCGGGGGACAAGGTTGACATATTATTGGGAGCTATAGATGCCTTCATTATTCGGTTGAGCACCGTTTTCTATCCCAGGGCCTTCATGCCCCCATACTACTCAGCCATATCGGTCCTGAATCCCCTGACCCATGCCTCGGAGTTGTTTAGATGGGGGTTGGGCTTGCCGTCGGAGGGCGATCCAATATTCTCGCTATTCATCCTCCTCGCCTTCATGCTCTCCATGACGACCGTCGGTATATTACTGTATGAGAGGAGGATGGAGGGTGGTGGCTGGACATAACTAAGATGTGTGGTGAGCAGTGGTGGTTAGCAGCAACATCATATACATAATCGAGAGGGATGTTAGGCAGTTCTTCAAATATAGGTGGTGGATGGCCGGGCTCATAAGCATGAATCTAGCAGACATATTTATACTCGCCATCGTGTTCACAAACCTGATCCAGAGGCTTAAATACTTTGAGTTTGTGCTCCCTGGTATAGTTGTGCTCGCCCTCTTCGCCTCGGCCTTCACTATCGGGAGGGAGGTAAGTATAGAGATAAGGAGGAAGATCCACTACTATATACTTAGCCTGCCCTTCAGCGACTGGGAGGTGATACTCGGCAGAGTTATCGCTGGAAGTATAAGGGGCCTGATCTATTCATCGCCCCTCCTTCTACTGGCCCTAGTCTTCAGCCCCCTCCCTAACACTATATTGCTACTGGCCATCCCACCTATCCTATTCATACTCTCCCTCGGCATAAGCTCCCTCGCGATATTCTTGGCAACGGTCATTAAGAACTTCGATGCGTACATAACAATGAGGGGTCTACTCTACTTCCTTCTCATATTCAATAGCACAGTATTCTATCCCCTATCTGTATTTGAGCGTCTACCCCAACCGATCTATTATATAGCTGTGGCTAATCCCATAACCCATGCTGCAGACCTCCTAAGAGACATACTTCAACAGGGGATTATATACATGGATAGGCTACTATACCTAACCCTTTTCTCTATGATCTTCCTGTTGGTTAGTTCCTTTCTCTATCTGAAAGCGATACGACAGTAAAGTTTCTCAGTCGTTATTCCACCAACCCTAACCTTTATCTTAATATGAGGGGTATTCTTTATTGATGAGTAGGTCTAGACGCAGTGTAGTTATTTTGGCGGCTTCACTGGTCCTGCTTATAGTGCTACTCGGCGGTTTATTGTCGAGCCCAATAGGGCTACTAATATACTTGATGGATCCTGCTTCGGGTGTGCTTGAGTCGTCTAACTACGGCTTGATTCCGGCGAAGCATGTTGAGCGGATACCGGGCTTGAGTGGCACCGTAAAGATAGTCTTCGATAAGGATGGCTTACCCCACATATTCGCCTCTACAGAGGAGGATGCGTTCTATGCGGTTGGCTATCTACATGCTTGGTTTAGGCTTTGGCAGATGGATATACAGAGGAGGCTTGCCTCGGGAACCCTCTCGGAGATACTGGGTGAAGACACATTAAAGAATGATATATTCATGAGGATTGTGGGTCTAAGGAGGAGTGCGGAGGCCACGGTTGAGTGGATGAAGGTTAATGAACCCGATGTATACAAGTTGCTCGAGGCATATTCACGGGGAGTCAATGATGTGATTGGGAAGCTGGAGGCTACACATAGGCTCCCACTAATGTTCAAGCTCCTTGAGTATACTCCTGAGCCCTGGACACCTGTAGACTCAATACTTTGGGCCAAGTATATGGCTTGGAGCCTAACGAATTTCTGGGAACCCCTCGCCTACTCCTACTTAAGGATCAAGCTGGGGAGCAACGATACTAATCTACTCTGGCCGGTCCACCCCTACTATGCCGATAATGTCACGGTTATGCCAGGTGACGGGGAGATCAACGGGAAACGAATAGACGTGGATCCCTACTATCTACGTAGCCTAGACTGGTTCGGGGAGTGGGCCACAGGCATAAACTATGACGACCCCAAGGTAGCGGATGCATTGGCCGCGGCGATCGAGGAGGCCCTCAAGGTGATTGATGATCCACCTAGGAGTATCGGGAGCAATGATTGGGCTGTGGCCCCTAGCAGGAGTGTAGAGGGCGTCGCGATGATGAGTGACGACCCTCACTTATCGCTGAATATGCCTTCCGTCTGGTTCGCTGTCCACATAAAGGCGGGTGAGTCCCTTGATGTCATAGGTGTAACCTTGCCCGGAGTTCCCTTCGTCATTATCGGGGCAAACCGACATATATCTTGGGGCCTAACCAACACCCAGATAGGCGTCATGGACTTCTATGTTGAGAAGATTAACCCCAACAACCCTCTCCAATACTGGCACAAAGGTGCCTGGAGGGATATGGAGCAGATTAAGGAGGTGATCCGGATCAAGGGAGGCGGTGAGAAGGTTATATATGTGAATGTCACTGTCCATGGCCCCATAATCAATAGCGAGGGTATACCAATATCCTTCAGGTGGACGGGTAACGCGGGCTTCAAGAACGATGGGGGCGGAGTTACGAGGGAGGCCCTCGCGATATATCAGGTTAACAAGGCGAGAAACCTAAATGAGTTCATCGAGGCCCTACGTTACTGGGATGTGCCTAGCCAGAACTTCATGTACGCAGACATATATGGCAACATCGCCGTCATCGAGCCCGGGTTATTCCCACTCCATCGGGTGGAGCTGCCCACGGGCGAAGAGATACTGGTGGTGGGGAGCAGATCCCTCTTGAATGGAACTGGAGACTATGACTGGGTCGGCTACATACCCTACGAAGACGTTCCCCATGCAATAAATCCGGAGAGGGGCTTCCTAGCGGCCCCCAACCAGATGTCCGTCGGCCCCTACTACCCCTACTTCATACTCGGGGCCTGGTGGGATCCGGGTTCTAGGGGGCAGCGTATATTCGCGGACCTAACCTCCAAACCCACGTTCACTGCCCAAGACATGATGAGTTTCCAGGCGGATACATTCGATTGGTATGCCTCGATGGCGCTGCCCATAATGATAGATGCGGTGGAGAGTGAGGTTAGTGGGGTGTATAGGGAGGCCCTAGACATAGTTAAGACATGGGACTATAGGATGGATAAGGATGAGGCGGCACCCCTAATATGGTGGGCCTGGTTCTCCATACTCAACGACAAGATGTATCGAGACTATCTGTTGGAGCATGGGATTAAGCGAGCCTACTACCCCTCACACGACACCACTATATGGCTTATGAGAAACATGAACAACAGCAAATGGTTCAAACCAAGCTTCAAGAAGATTGTTTACGACTCCCTGATTGAGGCCATAGATAAACTCGCGAAGAAGTTTGGGGAGGATATCACCAAATGGAAGTGGGGAGATGTACATAAACTATATATAAGGCACCTCTCGATGCTAGACCCCCTCTCTAGGGGCCCATATCCAGAGGATGGTGGAGACGACGTATTGATGAGCGCCCCAATCCCATGGGACATTAATATACTCGATAATCCGAGGTATGTGGGGACTGGGCCCAGTTGGAGGATAGTTGCCGTCATGTATAGGGATGGCCCAAAGATATACGGTGTGTATCCAGGTGGGCAGAGTGGGAACCCAGTATACGAATATTACGACAATTACATAGACCTGTGGCTCAACTACAAATATATCGAACTCGCTTTCCCAACAACTCCAGAGGAACTCGGAAACACTATAGGCATGATTGTTTTGGAGGCGGGATAGGCTATGAAGATATATAAAAACAATTGGTATGCCCTTCTCGCGGGTATCTTGGGAGGTATAGCGCTGGACTACTTGGGGCTAGGTATACTGTTGGCGGCGGTTGTATCTGGGGTCTTGGTAGGTCTCTTCACAACCAAGCTACGCTACACATTAGCCCTATCCACCCTCTCGGGAATATTGTGGCCAGCCATACTAATGGCTTTTCAACTAGCCAATAGCATGTCGATGGAGATGTTGAGTCTGGTTTCCGAGATAGCCGGCTTCCCTCCAATGGCCATGCTCGGAATAACAATAATAATTATAGTTGTGGTCTCGATGCTCTCGGCAATCACAACACACGTACTTGCCGGCCTAACCCTACCGAAAGAACCCTAACACACTTTTTATCCATATCTTATGGTTTTCTGGAGCATACATGATGAACACATTCAGTATACATTCTGTTTATATAGTGAAAACATGGATATAAATAATTAGTATGTCCGTGATAAGTGTAAGGATAGATAGGAAGATTAAGAGGATATTGGAGGAGGCCGGCCTAATAGGGGTTCGAGTGATCTACATCCCATAGATTCCCCCGCCTCGAGAAAGTGTTTTTAAATTTCCCGTTGATTCATTTTTCTTTACGGGAAGACTGGTAAGGGCACGTAGCCTACTCCATCCGTTATAAAGGGTTTATGTTGGCGGGGCTGATAACTAGTGAAGAGAGTTACTAGACGTAGAAGACGTAAAAAGGTATTCCCTGTCGTCTCACCATCCATATTCGGTGAGGTTGAGGTAGGGTCTATACTGGCGAGTAGTGAGGAACACTTGATTGGTAGGCGGCTTGAGGTTCAGCTGAGCGGGCTCACCAATATACCGACCCACACATTCATTAAATGTAGATTGAGGATCGTTGAGGTTCGGGACGGTGTTGCCTACTCGGAGTTCGATGGCATGGAGTATTTCAGGGAATATATTAGGGCTCTATTTATGAAGGGAACCTCCTATGTAGATGTCTACCGGGATGTATATATAGATGACTGGGGGTTCCGCATACTCACTGGGGTATTCACCCCTCGAAGGATTAATACGGCTAGGAAACGGGCCATAAGGAGGGCCGTATATAATGTCTTCGACAAGTACATAAGGAAGGGCCGCGACCTCTTCATAAGGGACGCGGTATACGGGTTGATAGACACCGACATACATAAAGTCTCAAAGAAGATATATCCAATCAGATGGGCCGGCATCATAAAAATAAAGCGAATAAAATAGTATCTAAACGGAGGGTGCCCGGCAAGTCGAGTTTGTAGATAATTCAAGGGATGGGCGCCAAAATCCAAATTAAAAAAAGCCGTAAGCCGTCTCTTGTTTAAATGCTTGACGCCAAGGTGTTACTTCCAATTTTTCATCGAGATAAACATATAATTTCCAAACTTACCAATATATAATATATCGCCTCTATAAATAATCATAAGGATAGTGTGTGGAATCCATGTCGATGCCGGTCAAGGCGGTCCTGAGGAGCAGGGAGAGCAGGACACTGGCCCTCATCATAATCCTATTCACAACCCTAGTCGTGCCCTTCCACACCATAGTGGGCCACTACCAGTTCATTGAACGGCTTGCATCCACCTACTTACCCACAACCGAATACCTCCTAATCGACTATCCAGGGATAAACAAGTATGTAACACCGAATGCATCCAATAGGCTTGAGATACCTATATATCTAATGTACGGTGCAGCCGAGACCAAAAAAGGTCTAGTGAACGTAACTATCTACAGCTTCGGGGACGCTGAGGCCGCCAATAAAGTGTTTAGAGTGAGTGTAGCTGGATTGGGTGCGAACGAGTGCCTCATAAGTAGGAATACGGCGATCGATCTGGGTTTGGAGCCTGGGGATGAATTGAGGCTTCACCTAGGTGGCAAAATATACATATATAGGATTAAGGGATATACATCGCTATACCCGGTGGTCGTATCTGAACCCCGCGAACCCTTCTACACCTACGTCGTATACCAGAGGATAGGGTCTACAGATGTATCTGAGTGGCCCAACTTATTCGACCTAGGTGGGTATATGGGGTTGGTTAGGGGGTTGGGTGAGGAGGCTCAAGGCATACTAGGTTTGTGGGGGACGCCTATACTCATATTGGCGGCCATAGGGATATACATTGCTTTATTGAGGGCGGCGGTGGCGAACAGGGAGACCATAGGCATACTCAGGGATATGGGTGTATCCCTGGGCGGGGTATATAAATACTTCACTATCTCCTATTCCCTCCTGATCATCGCCTCGACATTGGTTGGCATATCGATGGGCCTGGTCTTCAGTCAGGTGGTTGGCCGCCTCCTATATATACTGTATGGGCAGGACATAACCCCCGTATTGGGTCTGGGGCAGTTCATCCAGCTCTTCCTTGGCCTGGTCTTGCTGGGCCACCTAACCCTCCTATTTGCGCTCCCGGTGGTGGGCAGGGTCTATGGTGAGGCTGGTTAGGGAACCCCTCATAAAAGAGAAGTACAGGGCGCTGACCCTCATACTCATAACCATATCCCTAACCCTAACCATACTTTCCCTAAATATAATCTACAGCCTATATACTGGCATAGAAGGCTATATATCGGGAGGCCCCTACACCCTCATAATATACAGCAACAGGAGCCGAACCCCCTTCACCGGCATAATAAACATAGAGAATCTGAGCAGGATGGTGGGGGGCCCGGAGCACGCCTCGGCCGAGTTACCCATACCCGCCTACGTAAATGGAACCCCCGTCATAGTCAGGGGCATATACCCTCGAATGTTCATGAGCCTCTCGAACCCAACCATACTGGAGGGCATATACCCCATGAACCCCGGATACGACTACGCTGTAGTCGGGAGTGAACTGGCCCGAAACAGACACATCTCTCTCGGGGACGAACTCATCCTAGTCTCCATATTCAACAAATACTTCACCCGGGTTCGTGTAGTCGGGATAATCGAGGCCGAATACCCCTACAACTCCGAGATACTCGTCTACATCGGGGTGGCCCGCCATCTACGAGGAGTCCAAGGAAATTTCAGCAGTATAGTGCGGATAAGGGGCGGGCCCTGTGCAGGGAACCCCGAGAAATTCAGGCAGGAATTCCTCAGGATGGGTGGTGACGTTGCCCTAGCATCTCCAGAAAGAGTATTTGAATACTACTCAAATAAGATTGGAATATCGCCCGCCACCCTCCTAGTAGGCATGATCCCCCCGGCCATACTCTCCATAATAATCATAAAATATTTTGTAGGCGGCCTATTAGACGAGCATAGGGACCACATAGAGGTATTGCGCGGCATGGGCTACACCGACCGAGAGATAAAGCTGAGCCTACTCATCCAATTCCTGATGTATATGGGGGGCGCCATAGCCGCTGGCATAATCAGCGGAATCACACTCACCTACCTAACCTGGATGAAAGGGGCGCCATCATTCCTCATCTACATGCCCCTACCAAGCCCCATAACAACGACACTAATAGCAGTGGCGGTCTACCTCTTGGCGGCGGTATACTATTTCCTCCACGGCTGGGTGACCCAAGAGTGAAGAAAACCATACTCCTATACATACTCGTCGTGGCGGTAACCCTGGGCTATAGGCTCTACCCAACCGTGGCGAGCCAGCAACCCTTCTCCATAGATGCCTGGCCCCTCCTCTACGACGCCAAAACCATCCAAGAAGCGACACCCATATCCCTAGAGGATGGGAGGCTCGACGGATACAACAGCTTCTGGCCCGGCAGCATATTCGCCTCTCTCTCTTTCTCCCTCATCTCAGATATCAATGTAGAGACTCTAATGCGGTTCTTCTATCCAGTGGTGAATGGGTTGGGTGTGGCTCTATTCCTCTTCTTGATGGGGCGGAGGATCGGAGGTGTGGCCGTGGGGCTTCTCGCAACCTTGATCATGGGCCTACTGTATCCCGCTTATTTCATGGGAGCGGGTGTAGCGAAAGAGACCTACGCCATAACCCTATACCTACTCACTATATACCTAGCCTTATTCAGGATGGAATATAGAAGAGTCCTGCCCGCCATTTTGGTTGCCCCTGCCCTAGTCTTCGTCCACCACCTAACCACCCTCCTAACCTTCGTAAGTCTCTTGGCAGTCGGACTGCTCTACCTCCTACGTATGGAGAAATGTGGTCTCTCAATTCTCTCTATAGCAGCAATAATATTCGGGACCGCATACATACATTACAACACTCTGGGATACCTGGGGTTGAGGCTCCCTGAGCTCCTCCCCGAGACGATCATAAGTTTCGTAGCTTACCTAACTGTATTTCTATTCATAGGATATATCCACCCCGGGAGGCCACCCAGCGAGTCACGCCTACTCATAAACACTATCCTCCTACTCACGATATCTGCTAGCCTTATCTACACCGTCATGATGGGCATGTGGTCGGACGAGATCCCCGCCTTGGGCAGCGAATATTTAATATACAGTTTCCAGTATTTAGTCCTCTGGATAGTTGTCTATGTAGCAACCCACAAAATACGGAGCAGTAGGGAAGGGAGAGGAGTATACTACTGGTTTCTCGGGGTGGCGGCCCTAACCGCATATGCAGTCGTAGGCGGAGCGCCCGTAATAGCGGGTGTATCCTACCGCCTAATAGATTTCATCATACCTTCGATGGCCCTTCTAGCCGCTTATGCGGCGGCCAGATCGGAAGGGTTATCTGGAGTGGTCTCGGCCCTAGCAATCATCCTACCCATAGCCATACTCAGCACCACTATATTCATCAATGGCTTCTACCTTGAGGATCCAAATCTAGGCTACAGCTGGAGAAACAGGGCTGGTCTAGTGAACCCAGGGAGGTTCATACTCATGTATGGGGATAGAGATAACCTAATAGTCTATGGAGACAGCACCATGAAATACATATATGGGGAATACTACCGCCTAGAAATACATACAAACCCTACTTACATCGAGAGAAACCCCAAGTCTACAGGCCGGGACCTAATACTCATATACAGGGAGATGATGAAGAACGGCTTCGTCCTTGGTGCCTTCAACTTCAAGAAACTCTCCACGCAGCATCTAGGAAACAACCTCGGAAGAATATATGACAACCAAGAACTATGGATATATATGTGAGGTGCCACATTTGAAGCAGCCCCTTATCACCCTCAAAGACATAGGCAAGAAATACGGGGGAGAATACATACTCAAGAATGTAGACCTCGATATAGTGGAGGGCGACTACATAGTCATAATGGGAAGATCAGGCGTCGGAAAGACGAGCCTCCTAAGAATAATATCCCTCCTAACCCCGCCCGACGAAGGGAAAGTAGTCTTCATGGGGGAGTCGGTTAATTGGGGAGATGAAGCATGGCGGGCGGAGATGAGGGCCCGATACTTCGGCACCCTCTACCAAGGCGAAATACTCATATCGACCCTCACCGCCTATGAAAACATAGCCCTCGCCTACCGCGTAAAAAATAGATACCCAAATACTGAGGAGATTAAGAGTTATATGGAGCGGCTAAATGTATCTCATCTCTGGAGCCGATACCCCGAATCCTACAGCGCCGGGGAATACCGGAGAATAGGCATTATAAGGGCGTTGGTGGCCGACCCCAAGATACTGGTTCTCGACGAGCCATACGCAAACCTCAGCAGCGACTACATCCAAACCATAAACCAAATCCTCCAAGAGAAAAACCAGCGAGGCACCACCATCATCATGACCACAACCGCACTAGACCACAAACCCAAAAATACAAAAACATATATCCTCAGGGATACAAAGTTAGAGCCCGCCCCATAGATAGATAACCTGTAACAACCCTTGGATAAGTTGGAGCGCTGTTGTCCTCGAAGCAACGGTTATAAACCTATCTATATCGATTTGTGGAGTCTTGGGGTAGCCCCAGATAAGTTATGTATTTAACCAATCTCGATGAACTCCTCATCTATAAATCTCCTATACCATCCCTCGAATTTATCTCTCGTCGTGATATGAAGTTCGATGGGGGCGAAAATATTGTCTTTGTATCTAAACCATTAAGGAATTAAGGTCCTT
>JALTTZ010000067.1 GCA_027047855.1 Nitrososphaeria archaeon | reverse complement strand
TCTTGAGCCTGATGCCCATAGCAGGCATGTAGGTTTACGTTTTTTAATACAAATACATTCCCAATACTATTTGAGTAGGATTGTATAAAGATATGCAAATATCCTAAAAAATATTCAATTAACAAATATTACTTGGTAAAAAAACAATTCTATTATGATGCAAATGAAATATGAGCGGATTTACCTTCCAGAGCCACGTGAGAAAGTGGTTGAGAAACTCGTAAATATATTAAATGAAATCAATCTTGATTATGTGAAGCAGCCCAACGAACATAGATACTCTATCTATGCTAAGAAGGAGAAATGGAGACCCTTCGCTTTCTTTCTCGGATTTGGATATAAAGTGCCTCCAAATACACCCATAGTGGACATATTAGTATTAGAAGGATACAATAATACAACAGAAGTCGTATTTAGGATTACTAGGGGATATGAATTAACGGCAAAGAAAATAATAAATAAGTTGGAGAAAAACTAATTATCCTTAGGTTTTTCTTCCAATTCTTCTGGGGTGGCGACCTCCGCCGGATATATATAATGAGCGCTCCTAGCAAAGAAAACTGTGAATAGAGCTGATAATATGGCTTGAATTACCCAATTCTGGAGACTGAAAATTACATAACAAGCAATATACATTAGAAGTACCCATGGAAGGTAGGTATCCCAACCCACTTTCTTGATCAAATCCATTATCTCATTGAACGCGAAAGCCT
The DNA here is from genome assembly GCA_027047855.1 of Nitrososphaeria archaeon. Classification (GTDB taxonomy): domain Archaea; phylum Thermoproteota; class Nitrososphaeria; order Geothermarchaeales; family JDFR-13; genus WAMZ01. Next base: position 3,138 of record JALTTZ010000067.1, on the reverse strand, counting down.
TACCCATATCACCCGTTTTAATAAAGTGTATTATACCCATTATGGCTATTATGGATACTGCAAGCCCAATAAGAAATACGGCGGCATAAGCTGTTAGTAATACACCGGGAACCCAGAATAGAGGAACTCCCCATCTAACATATTGATAAAAAACTATGTTGAATATTGTCGTGCCCAATATCAAAATTACTACAATTACAGGTATGATAAAATATATTAGGGCAACAATAAATACCTTCAGGCCTTTGAAGAATAGGTCGCCGAGATTATCCAATGGGGGAGGTTCTTCTATTGTATCACCCTGCCTAATAATTTCGTAGCCATAACCAAGAACAATAAAATTGACTACAGGAATTATTTGAAAAATTATTAGAATGATTGTTTTGCTTATATCATCAAACAGTCGTACGAAGAATGCCCAGGATTTGTTAAGGTTCTCACTTAGACTATACATAATATATTCATATATACTGATGCACCTTATTAATCCAGCTATCGAGCCATTGAAAATTTATATTTTTCTTCAGAGATGTTATCCTTAAGGGACTATATTGAGAGGTCATAATATACCCACAGGACTCACATTCGATGACGTGCTCCTGCTTCCGAGAAGATCATCATTATCATCAAGAAGGGAGGTATCCCTAAAGACACGGTTCTCAAAGAGCATCACTCTATATATTCCAATAGTGTCATCACCAATGGATACAGTGACGGAAGAAGCGATGGCAATAAAGATGGCTAGATTAGGAGGAATAGGAGTCATCCACAGGTTTACCACAATAGAAAGACAAGTAGACATGATTAAAAAAGTGAAGAGGGCGGAGAACATAATCATCGAAGAACCATATACAATAGATCCTGATGCGACCCTTGGAGAAGCTAGACGTATGAGCGAAGACCTCGGGGTAAGCGGGTTCATGGTAGTAAAAAATGGTAAACTTCAAGGGATCCTAAGCAGAAGGGATATGCTATTCCAATCCGATTCAAAGCTAGTTCGAGAAGTAATGACACCACGAGAGAGACTGATTGTGGCTAAGGAGAACATATCTATTGAGGAAGCAAAAAACCTTTTATGGAGGAATAGAATAGAAATGCTACCAATAATCGATGAAGAATGGAGATTGAAGGGACTTATAACTGCTGCCGACATTTTGAATAAACTGAGGTATCCTAATTCGGCTAGGGATAAAAAGGGGAGACTGCTCGTCGCCGCCGCTATTGGAGTGAGGGGAGATGTGGTTAGCCACGCAGAGAAACTCATTGACGCAGGAGCAGATGCGTTGGTTATCGATGTGGCAAATGGATATTTAGATATAGTGATCGAGACCCTCAAGCTATTGAAACGTGAGTTTCCAGATACCGATATTGTAGCAGGGAATATTGCAACCAAGGAAGGGGCGGAAGCTTTAGCTGTAGCTGGTGCTGACGCTATACGGGTTGGAATAGGACCAGGAAGTGTATGCACTACTCGCATAGTGGCGGGGGTAGGCGTCCCCCAGATAACTGCTATTATGGACTCAAGAGAAGGGGCTGAACCATATGATGTACCATTAATAGCTGATGGAGGAATAAGATATCCTGGTGATGTGGTTAAGGCGCTTGCGGCAGGTGCTGAGACAGTTATGATAGGAAGATTGTTTGCTGGAACAGATGAAAGCCCGGGCAAGATAGTTCTGAAAAATGGAAAGAGGTTCAAAGTATATAGAGGCATGGCCAGCTTCTACGCCCGATTAGCCAGAAAAACGCGTGAACTTGGCGAGGTTGAATTAGACAGAGATATTGAAGATTATGCATATACCTCGGAGGGTGTTGAGGCATTCGTAGAATATACAGGAAGTGTGGAAGAGGTGGTGAATAGGCTAGTTTCGGGAGTGAGGGCTGGCATGGCCTACGTAGGAGCCAGAAACATAACAGAGCTATGGAAAAAGGCTAAATTCATAAGAATCACGAATGCTGGTATAAGGGAGAGCCATCCTCACGACGTACACACAATTTAAGGCTGGCTCAAACATATCAACACTTATATATTTCCAAGCGCACCCTTTAATCTAATAATATTCTATCATTGGAGAGACTTCAAGGTTGAAATTTGTATAATTTTCTTATGCAATTCTATATACTATTAAACCGAGTATAAATACTTGATTATACAAGTGGATAGCATATATTCTAACAGGGGATAATGTAATTATCTGGAGGTGAGTGGTATTTATGAAGAAAGTATTAATTTTGGGTGCTGGTACTGGCGGCACTTTAATTGCAAACAGACTATATAGGAAGTTGTGGCGGGAAGTGAAGAGTGGAGATGTAGAGATAACAATAATAGAGCCCAGTGAATGGCATTATTATCAACCAGCATATCTCCTTTTACCCCTAAATTTGATTGATGAGAACGAAGTAAGAAAACCCACTAGGTCCCTACTACCAGAAAAGGTTAAATGGATAAAAAAGAGGGCCAACAAAATAGATGTCTACAACAATAGGGTTATTCTTGAAGATGGAGGTAGTGTGGAATACGACTACTTGGTCATATCTACCGGTTCCAAACTTAATTACGATGAGGTCCCAGGACTTAAAGAAGGTAGTTACAATTTCTATGGTTATAATGAGGCTATTAGGTTGAGGGAGGCTTTAAGAAGATTTAATGGTGGAAGGATAGTAGTAGGCGTTGCGGGCGTTCCCTATAAATGTCCACCTGCTCCAATAGAGATGTCCCTCCTTCTCGATGCATACTTCCGGAAGCTTGGCGTTAGAGATAAGGTAGACATTACATATGCCTATCCCTTACCTAGGGTATTTCCAATAGCCGAGGTATCTGGTATGTTAGATGACATTATGCGTAAAAGAAACATCAACATAAACCTGTTCTTTAATGTGGATGTAGTCGACCCGAAGAAAAGAAAGATAACTTCTCTTGAGGGGGAGGAGCTGGAATACGACTTAGCTATATTAATACCTCCACATTCAGGTTCCGATGTAGTAATTAATTCTGGCATAGGAGATAAGAGCGGGTGGATACCCACAAACCGTTATACACTGAACATGGAGGGGCATGACGAGGTATATGTGATAGGTGATGCAACCAACTTACCGATATCTAAAGCTGGATCCGTCGCAGATTTTGAGGCCGAGGTG
>JALTTZ010000066.1 GCA_027047855.1 Nitrososphaeria archaeon | reverse complement strand
TATATACATAACAGTTAATAAGGATGGCGGCAAATTATTATATTTGAATGATGAGGCGGTGGCTGACTGAGCTATTGCTATGAAGAGATCGAAGCGACGCTGATGATAATCACTTTTTATTTGGTTGTGTTACAGATATTGAAGGAGTTTTCTGCTTAGTAATACGCCTAAGATTGTTGTTAATATCGTTATTATACCCAGGTATAGAAAGCTATTTAGTGGTATGTTTAATGAGCTACCTATAACTAATTTCCTTACTATAATGTTGGAATGAGTTAAGGGATTTATCTCTGCTATTGTTTGTAGCCAATCAGGCATTTGATTTTTCGGAAATATGCTATTACTGGCGAACATTAATGGAAGGTTTAAGAGGTTTGTTATGGCTATGGCTGTGTCGTGTTCCTCTATTTTTAGGCTTAGTATTATGAATATGTTGCTGAATGCCAGTGCCAATAATGCTAAAGTTATATACAATGCTATTAGATGAGTTATGGAGAATTGTGGGCCTATGTTTAGGCCTAGGGCTAGAGCTATTAAGAATAGGGCCGTGAATTGTAGTAGGCTTCTGATTATATTTGAAATTACTCTAGATAAGAATATTGATTCACGCTTTATTGGTGAGACTAGTAGTCTACTTAGGTATCCTAGTCTTCTATCGAATATAAGGGACATTCCACTAAACATGCTGCTGAAGAGGATGAATACACTGAACATCCCTGTCGCGAGGAATGTAAAGTAGTCTTTTGTTCCAAATGCCGATATAATGATTTGATCTATCGCTTCTTGGATGTACTGTATAAATTCGGGGGGAACATTGGATGGTATCTGTAATAAATTATATAAATTCATTGATTTGCCGAATAATGCGAGCCAAAAGAGTGGTGTTATGAAGGTAAATATTATTGCTATTCTTCTTCTATACCATTTCTTTAATTCTCTCATTGTTAATGCTAGGAGTGCTGTCATTATACCCTCCTCCTTCTTCTCATTATTGCACGCATTCTTATACTATCCATAGGCTCCTCCTCTCTTATCTTCCTCCCAGTCAAATATAGGAAGACTTGTTCGAGACTAGGTTTAAGTAGCTCCACGCTCAATACCTTTATTCCATATTTGGTTAAATGATTTATGATTCTAGGAAGTGTATTCTCTCCTTTTTCTGTGGTTATTGATATTTTCCCGTCTATTCGCCTGATTTCACTTATGTTGCTGATTTCCTTAGTTAAGATTTCCTCATTGAAATTGTCCACGTTATCTATCTCGATTACTATTATGTCTCCCTTTAAGATGTTTTTTAATTCAGTAGGTGTCCCTAGTGCTATTATCTTTCCCTTGTCTATTATCCCGATCCTATCACACAGTTTATCGGCCTCTTCCATATAGTGTGTGGTCATAAATATGGTTACTCCAAATTCGTCTCTCAACATTTTGATATATTCCCAAATCTTTGCTCTTGTTTGTACATCGAGTCCTAACGTTGGTTCGTCGAGAAATAGTATCTTTGGCCTATGTATTAGCCCCATTACAAGTTCTAGCCTACGTCTCATTCCTCCGCTATATGTCTTTACGAGTCGATGCGCTGCGTCACTGAGTTCAACCATGCCTAGCAATTCTTCTGCTCTTTCTTTGGCTGTCTTTTTGTTGACTCCATAGAGGCTTGCCTGTAACATTATGTTTTCCATTCCAGTTAATTCATCGTCCGCGGTTAATTCTTGGGGGACGAGCCCTATTATCTTCCTAATTTTATCATTGTCTCTTCCTAATTTATAGCCAGCTATCTCGGCGTATCCTTTCGTGGGTTTGATTAGAGTATTTAGCATGTTTATGGTGGTGGTTTTTCCGGCTCCATTTGGTCCAAGAAATCCGAATATTTCTCCTTCATAGACCTCGAAGGAGATGTTGTCTACTGCCACTACCTCTCCATTATATATCTTCGTGAGTCCATCTACCTTTATTATGGTTTTAATCTTCAATCACCTCCCTTATTTTCATGCTAAATTCTCTAATAATCTGGTTGATCTTGTCTTTTTGACTTTGGCTTAATCTACTCCACCTGCTCACTATCAGTTTGAAGGCTTCATAGAGTTCCTTGTATGGTATATTTTTCCCTACGAATTTTCTTATGTGTTCTCTCAATGGTGGGTCTAAACTTATCGCGATCTCTCCTTTCTCCGTTATTGAATAGATTTTCTTTCCATCTATTATCTGCATCTTGACTAGTTCTTTATTTATAAGTCCATTTAGTGCGGGATAAATGACACCCGTACTAGGTCTATATAGAGATAGTGTCTCCTCCTCTATTGACTTTATTATTCCATAGAGGTGTAGTGGCCCTCGGTCTCTCAATACATGAAGTATAAGTTTCTTTATTATTCCTCTTCTCATTTTTAATAGATATATCTAGAGATATCTATTTATCCACGGATATATTCAAATAACAGAGTTATATATACAAATCTAATATGCTGTGTAACATGTTTATTCGGGGCCAGATGCATTTACTTTAACTATTGGCGGATGTATTCTTTTTTTGGTATGGTGTGGTTAGGAATTAAGTATAGAAAAGCATCTAGGTTTATTAAACGATTTGTTAAGGAATATAAGAAGAATAGGGATTCCCTCACACTAAGGGATGTTTTCGATTTTTATGATGAGTTGGTTAAGTATATAACTTACTTTACCTTGAGTGGTAAGGATGGTGCTGATTATTTAATGCTTATTGGGACCGATTTAATTGATGCGATTGAGGAAACCTCTGATGAGTTTGTGTTTGTGCCTCCAATGTTGCCTATTGAGGCATGCTATATATATGTTAGTGGTTTAGGGAGCCCGGTTGTAGAAAAGGTCGACTATGTGGTCAGCAATAGTAAAGATCCTATTAATCACATGATTAGTCAGACTATTAATGTGTTAAATAACAAGTCGGTCGAGGAGGCGGCCATTGTTTCGTCAGGTATATTATTATATGGTTTAGCTTCGTTCTTTGATAAGAATGTTGAGGGTGGCTTCATGTCTATTCAGTACTTCTCGACTCTGTTGAATATTCTTAATAGTCCTAGGGAGATGGCTTTCTCTCTCGTGGCATATATTTCACTGGTTTTGCTTATTGAGTTGTATGCTTCTGATGAGGAGTTTAGCAGTGGTATTGAGGAGAGAGGAGACAAATATTTTAGGGATACTTATGTAGCGAGGATGATTTTTAATGAGGAGGGGAGAGGGATTGAGGATTATATCCGGGATTTACTTAGGTATATGCAAGTGTCTAAGGATAAGTCGTTTATTGTTAGAGAATTTATTGCATTTAGGTGGTATTATAACAAGTTTTCTGAGATGTATCCCGATAAGGTAAATATTATTTCTAAAATAATGTCTGCCTTGGCTAGGATATTATATAGTGAGGATGAAGCGTATTTGAGGATGACTGAGAAGTTTTATGATGAGAATAGGATTGAGAATTTGTCTGAATATGAATTGGAGAGTATCTTAGCCGCTGCACTTAAGCTTTATGATCTAGGGTTGAAAGAGAGTTTTAGGAATATTGTGGAATATATAAGAAGGATTGGTGAGGCTTCGAGGGATAAGGACTCGATATTTGTTTCCAAGATATTAGCTACTTTAGAGGATGCGGATGAGAAGTAGTATGGTCGTGTCAGTGCAATTCGTTTTCCTCATCCCTCCTCGGTTCAGGAAGTTTTCATCATGCTCTAAATATATAGTGATAATGACTGTTCCTTTTTAAGTTATTTAGGCTGTTTATATTTTCTCAAATCTCATCACATCCGTAGTTTCCTTTCTCATCCCAACGACATATATTACTATAGTTCCCTTGGGTAACTCACCTTTCTCAAATAGTCTTTTCTTTACCTTCCGGAGGATTTTCATAATGTCTCCTGGTTCTTCTTCATGGATTGGGTTGATGCCGTATAGAATATTTATCTTTCTTGCAACCTTCTTTTCATGGGTTGTTATCCAAATAGGTATATTAGGTTTATATCTTGAAAGTCTTCTGGCTGTGTTTCCTCCTTTAGTGTATCCAACTATTCTGCCTTCGAGTAGGTTTGCTATGTAGATAACGCCTCTAGCAAATTTATCATATAGACTTTCGATGAAATCTTCTTTGTAATGTAGAGGCCTCTTTTCCTCTAAATAACTATCGGCATATTCCAATATTTTCGCTGCCCAGGAAATGGTTTCAATGGGGTACTTGCCGACTGCTGTTTCGCCTGTTAACATGATGGCGTCTACACCCTCCTCCACTGCATTGAATATGTCTGTTACTTCTGCTCTTGTGGGGGTCTCGTTATGCATCATACTCTCAAGGAGTTGCGTTGCAAGAATAGTTATTTTTCCGTATCTACTGCCTAGGCTAATTATTTTTCTCTGTATTACTGGGATTTTTTCAAGTTCGATATGTTGGCCGAGGTCCCCCCTAGCGACTAGTAGTCCGTCCGAGGCTTGGGTTATTTCTTCCAAGCTCTTTAATGCCTCTGGATGCTCTATCTTGGAGATAACCCAGGGATCCCCGCCTAGTTCCTCAATTATTTTACGAACTTTAACGATATCTTTCTTCTGTCGAACCATGGATATAGCTATATACTCTAGCTGGTTCTCAATTATGAATTTAATATCTTTTAAGTCTTTTTCTGTCAATAGGTTCCCAGATGTACTTTTTCCTTTTACTATTATTTTCTTATTTGGTTTCAGGGTTCCATTGACTAGGCTTGTGACTGTTATTTCTGTTTTGTTTATATTGACGTTATCTACTTTCATTTCTATTAGTCCATCATCGAGTAGTATGTAGTCTCCAATATGTATATTTTTATAAAAGGTCGGCTCCTCGACGATTATGCCTCTATCTCTTGATATTATGTATCTTGCACCCTTTCTTATTTCTAGCTCTCCACTTAATTTTATCCTTATGACCTTTGTTTGTATATCACCTATAATTGGGATATGTTTATCTAATTCTTTCTCTATCTTTCTGATCCAGTTTACATACTTAGTGAATTTTTTATGATCTCCATGAGCAAAGTTTATCCTGAATGCGTCCACACCTCGTTTAACCATTTGTTTTAATATTTTTTTATTTTCGGATGATGGTCCAATAGTGGCTATTATCTTTGTTCTTCTCATATTTTTATTACCTCTGTAAATAAATTCTGACCTCTAATTATTGAAGTATTGATTTTAACTATATTATTTTATTATGTCTGCTTTGAGGGCAAAAAGTCTCTCGGAGGCGTTGGTGGCTGGTTTTGCGTTCGGCACTGCATCTATATTCATTAGGTTTCTTTCGTTTTATGGTGTGAATAGTTTCTCGATAGCATTTTTCCGGCTATTGATTGGCGTATTGATTCTATTGGTCTTAATTTATGGCTTGCTTCCTAATAAAGTGGATGTCAAGACCTTTGACCGTGAGATTCTCAGGGATATTAAGGTTGTTGTAGTGATGGCCCTGGCCCTTTCTCTTCATTTTATATTTTATATTCAGTCTGTTATCGATACATACATCATCAATGCTACTCTGCTTGTTAATACCACACCGATTCTCACCCTTATTATGTCATATTTATTAGGCGTTGCAAGGGTATCTAGGGTTGATGTAGTTGGGGTTTCTTTAGGTTTTCTGGGTGCGTTTATAATGGTAATTAACGGTTTGGGTTCTGGAGGGACTTTAATTGGTGATATTGAGGCTTTGGTCGCAGCTTTGCTTTATGCCATATATATTATGGCCGGGAAGTTTCTCTCTATTAAGGATACTTTGTCTGTTATGAGTGTAGTTTATGTTTTTTCTATTCCAGTCATATTAATATATGCTATTATCATTGGTGTCCCAATCCAATTTCCGCTTGACAGTTTTTGGGCTCTAGTTTTTCTGATTTCTTTGGGCATAATACCCACGGCTGTCGGGCATACATTGTTTATATCATCTTTGAAGGGTCTTAAGCCACATGAGACTTCGCTAATCGGTCTCCTAGAACCAGTATCAGCAACCATCTACTCGATCTTTCTTTTCGGCGAATTCCCTCCAATCTACTCCATTGTTGGTGGAATTATAATAGCTTTTTCAATATATGTGGTTTCGGTTAAAGGAGCTTAATAATTTTATTTAAGTTTTTCCTTAACTTGTCATAAGTATCCAGTAAATATTCGACAATTACCTTTGTATTGGATATAATTGGCATATAGTTTGTGTCTCCTACCCATCTCGGAACTATATGTAGATGATAGTGTTGGTCTATTCCCGCCCCAGCAGCTCTACCGATGTTTGCTCCAATATTGTAACCATCTGGTTTCATCGTGATGTCAAGAAGTTTAATTGATAATTTCGTTAGTTTATGTATTTCTAATGCTTCTTGGTCTGTAAGGTCTGTTATGCTTGGTACGTGCCTATATGGTGAGATCATTAGGTGTCCATTGTTATAGGGATATCTATTAAGTAAGATAAATGCACTTTTTCCACGGTAGAGTAATAGATTTTCTCTATCCTTACTTTTAATTTCCCGAGGTATTTCACACAATATGCATATGTCTTTCTTGGGTTGGGTTATGTACTCGATTCTCCACGGTGCCCAGAGTTTATCCAATATTATCCCCTCATGTTTCTTTACAATAAATTTAATTTTTAGAATCGGTAGCTTTATAATATTTAGGTTTTCAGAATGAGGCCTGTGATTGTTGTTCACGGTGGTGCTGGTCGGATTCCTAAAAAATATGTAGAGGAGAGGAAGAAGCATATCTCCAAAGCTGTTTATACTGGATATAGTGTCTTAGATAGAGGCGGTTCCGCATTGGAGGCCGTTGTGGAAGCTGTGGCTTATATGGAGGATAGTGGATGGTTCAACGCTGGCCGTGGGAGTGTCCCTACTTCTGATGGGGATGTTGAGTTAGACGCCGCCGTAATGAATTGTGATGGTTTATTTGGTGCCGTCGGGAGTGTACCAAATCTAGCCAATCCTGTTAGGCTAGCGCTGGAGGTTCTTAGGCGTACTCCTCACCGGATGCTGGTCGGATCTAAGGCCAAATTCTTCGGATTAAGACTAGGTTTTAGAGAGATGTATGCTGATGAGCTGATTGGCGTGAAGAGGATCTGGGAGTATATATCTTCTGAGGAGGGCGAGTACGCCCATCTATTAGATAGATTGGAGCGAGCTAGGGGTATCTTCGGTGATACTGTGGGTGCTGTGGCTGTAGATGCTGGTGGGTGCCTGGCCGCAGCTGTCTCTACGGGAGGCATATTATTTAAATTAGGGGGACGGGTAGGTGACAGTAGTATTTTGGGAGCCGGTATCATGGTTAATAAGGTCGCTAGTGCGGTGGCTACTGGTGTTGGTGAATATATAATTGATTCCATGCTGTGTTACAATATAGTTAAGTATAGAAGATACTACAGTTTAGCTGCTTCAGTAAGGAAAGCGATGAATTTTATGACTAGGTTCAGAGGAAAGGATAGTGGCGGTGTTATTGCCGTGGATAGGTGGGGGCATATTGCTACGATGCATAATACGGAGGGTATGGGTGTTGGGTATTTATATAAGGGGATGGATGGGCCTAAAGTTGGTTTCACCGAGTATGTATTTATCTAGATATGGTTTAATAGTGTTTAGAATGTAAATTATTTTATTCTTCGATATCTATATATGTATGTTGTTTTAGTTCGGTGATTATATGGATGGTCTTGGAGCGACGGAGCTGTTGCTTATCTTCATTGTAATTCTGTTAATATTCGGTCCGGAGAAACTTCCAGAGTTTGCTAGGAAGATTGGTACATGGTATAGGAAGCTTAATGAATATAAGAGATATCTCGATGAGGAAATTAGGAAGGGCTATTTGGAAGCGGAGAAGATGGTTAAGTTGGATTCAAAATTAGATAATAAGCTTGATAAGTTGTCTTTCAAGCGGGTAGACGTGGTGGAGAAGGATGAAGTTTATAGGGAGTTGGTTGAGACTGCAAAGGAGCTTGGTATAGACCCAACAGGGAAAGGGAAGGTTGAGTTAGCTCGGGAGATTAGGGAGAAGTTGTCTGAAAAGAGTGGTGTTGCTTCAGATGAGTGAATCTGATATTCCGCCTGGAGATAGGGAGATGAGTTTCTGGGACCATGTGGCCGAGCTCAGTATTAGATTGAGGAGAATATTCATTGTTGTTATATCCGTGACATTTGGGTTAATGATATTGCCATCGGATTTCGACATTAATAATGTTCTAGTTTTGTTTACTGGAGATTGGATGAAGTATCGTCCGTTGGTGGCGGGATTGTTGAATAGGGTAAGAAGTGATATCCTCCCCGAGTCTGTGCTTCAGAACTCTCCTGTTAATAACTCTAGTGCGATAAACAGTCTATTAAATGCTACTATAATATATTCTGGAAACTTCGCCAGTGCATTAACAATATTTATAGAGGGAAGTATTATTATCGCCTTGGCTATCACCGCACCCTATATAGCCTACGAGTTATATATGTTTATTGCTCCCGGACTCTATCCTCATGAAAAGAAGTTCATTAAGTCATTCATTTTGTCATTTACTTTCCTCTTTGTTTTGGGTGTTTTGTATGGCTACTACATTATAATGCCAATTACCTTCAAGGTTTTACTATACTTCCCATCTATATTGGGTGTTGTCAAGTGGTTTGATATAGTTGATTTCTATCATATGATTTTTCTGGGTTTGGCTCTTAATGGCCTATTCTTTACCATGCCTGTATTCTTGGTCTTGGCTATGAAGTTTGGAGTAATTTCCCCTGAGATGTTAATTAACAATAAAAGATATATTTATGTTGGTGTGTTGGTTATTACCGCCATTATCACGCCGGACCCGACTCCAGTAAGCATGATTCTGTTGTCATTACCTTTTATTGTGTTATATGAAGTTTCTATTTACCTCGGGAAGCGTGTTTACCCTTCTTCTTAGGCTCATCAGGCTTCTCTAGTTTCTTCTCGTAGTACTTCCATGTTCTGCTAGTAAAGTTTGCCACTATGGCTATGATTAAGAATCCCAGACTTGCGTAGAAAAGTGCTGCAGAGTCTATATTCAGCAATCTTACCTCGATATCCTCGCCTATTATCTTATCCCTCTCAACTGTATTGTAGTAGAGATATGCCTCTACGGTTGATTCTGCTTGTGAGCTCTTATCTATTCTTAGGGTCAATGTGAGTGATTCCCCATTGTATCCGGTTTTTTGCGTCCAATAGATGCTTCGGTTACTGTTGATCTGGCCGTAGTAATCGGTTATTCTTATTTCTAGGTTGTCTTTGTCGATCCTCCATATCCCGAAGTATATTCTTGTGTTTAACCGTGTATCGAAAGGCCAACTTGCTTCATCATGTATAGTATACACTGTCTCTCCGTTTAACTCTATTTTTAGTTCGTTTTCGCGTCTAGATCCTACATCGAATATCCACCCAGGATTATATTTTTCTAAGTATGTTAATGTAAAGTTTAATTCCGGGATATTTATTGTATACTTTGCTTCTATAGTATCTCCTTGTTGTCCTGATGTGGTTAAATCTATTGTAGTTAGCCATGAACCTAGTACGATGTTACTGTATTGTAGTACTATGTATGAATGGCCGCTAGATGGCTTGGATTTTAGATGATCTGGCTCAGCTACCTCCCATTCACCAGTGAAGTCTATTATTTTAAATTCGTTTTGTGAGTATGCTTGGTGTGGGATCACTGATAAGGCGATGATTATTATTATGGCTAATATCACTATTTCTTTTTTCATTTTACACACACTCTAATCAATTAGGTATCTTGGTGATAAATAAACGATATTTAGAGTAGATACTAATTAATCGTTATATCGTTCGTCAACGAATTTTTTGAGGCTATCCACCACCTTAATGCTTTCTATATAGACTAATTTGTTGGATATTGACTGAAAGAGTTGGGCTAACTCCTTTTCCTCCATCTTTCTTGTGTCTAGATAGAAGGTTAACCTATATTGAGGAACTATTAGTAGGGGGTCAGCTCTTAGAATAATTTTGGCGTTCTTAGCTATTCTATAGAAGGATACCGGGTCTTTTATCTCTACCATTTCTAGAGGCATGTGGTCCACCTACCTAATAATAATTTTGGATTGATTATATTGATTTATGTTAAACTTCCCAAGCCTTCCCTATCTTTATTCCTCTATATAGGTAGACTCCACTGTATAATAACATGGCTATCGAGGGGGCTAATCCTCCTAAGCCGCTGGAGGCGAGCAATAATCCTCCTAATACTATGTGGAGGAGCCCGAGACCTATTAGTCCAATTCTTGTGGTGGGTTTAACTGGGTATGTTGCGTACAGGATTCTGCCCGTCGATCCCTCCACAACTCCTATATATTCCTTTGTGTCTGCCTTA
>JALTTZ010000065.1 GCA_027047855.1 Nitrososphaeria archaeon | reverse complement strand
TTCTTAACCTACCGGGAGACATTGTATATATCAAGATATACACCAAATAAGAAAGATAGATTTTTTAGGAACCCCTCCATAGGTGATCAAATGTTTATAGATAGGGTTGAATTGGAACCCGATGAACTTCCTAAGAAATGGTATAACATACTCCCGGATCTCCCTGAACCACTTCCAAAACCAAAGGACCCAGGTGATGGCTCCAAAATAAAATTCATGGAAGAAGTTAGTATACCAGAATGTTGGAGACAGGAGTTTACCGAAGACAGATTTGTTGATATACCAGAGGAACTGAGGGAGTTATATATCCATGCCGGTAGACCACGCCCGTTGTATAGAGCAATAAGGCTTGAGAGGGCGCTTGGTCTTGAGAAAGTAAAAATATTTTATAAACGGGAAGACTTATCTCCCACTGGGTCTCATAAGGTCAATACAGCTTTAGCTCAAGCTTATTATGCGGAGAAGGCAGGTATAGATACGTTGGTTACAGAGACAGGGGCTGGTCAATGGGGAACAGCATTATCATATGCAGCAAGACTAAATGGATTAAATGCTGTGGTATTCTGGGTTAGATCGGTCTATAATTGGAAGCGGGAAAGAAGAACATTCATGAAACTTTATGGTGCCAAGGTATATGCCTCACCTAGTAAGATAACTGAAGCAGGTAAAAAAGGGTTAGAGAGAGGGGAAAAGGAGGGTTCTCTTGGCCTAGCAATATCTGAAGGATTGGAATATGCTTCGAAGATGGAGAACGCAGCCTACGCGTTGGGTTCAGTCTTAAACCACGTGCTTTTGCATCAAACGATAATTGGTTTGGAAGCCAAGAAACAATTCGAGAAAATAGATATGTATCCCGACGTCATAATCGCATGTCTAGGAGGTGGGAGCAACTTTGGAGGAATCTCCCTACCCTTTATGATGGACGTATTAAGGGGAGATAAGGAAATACGCTTCATAGCCGCCCAATCGATGGCAGCACCCAACCTAATCGAAGGTATATACGACTACGACTATGGAGATGTTGCCGAATACACCCCTCTCATGAAAATGTATACTCTAGGCCACAAAAAGAGAATGCCGCCTATCAAGGCTGATGGACTAAGGTATCATGCAGCAGCCCCCATAATTAGTTTACTTAGGCATCATGGATATATAGAGGCCAAAGCATATCCCATTGATGAAAAAGAGATATTTAGAGCAGCAAAACTTTTCGTGGAGACTGAGGGCTGGTTACCAGCACCTGAATCAAGCTATGCAATAAGAGCTGCAATCGATACAGCTATTGAGTATGAAAGGAAAGGTGAAGAGAAAATCATCTTAATGAATATAAGTGGTCACGGATTCTTAGACCTCTACGCTTATCGAAAAGTATTATTCACAAAGTGAGCAACAAACAGTAATAGAGCACCTTCCCTATTTTTTGATATAAGGGATTGGAATTGAGCACAGACTTAATCACACAGACTATAAGGAGTATAAGGAATATAGACCAAAGAAGAATATCACAGTTTCTTAAGGAGTATTTGACCCACCTAAAAAACATGCATAGATACTTCAACAAAGAGGGGCAGTTGGTTTACTTAGATAAGGGAGAGGCCCTTATCCTTGGAGATATACATGGAGACATCTCGACATTAGCATTTCTGCTCGAGAAAGCGGATATTAAACAACATATCGCCAATGGAGGAATCGTTATATGCCTGGGAGACTACATAGACAGAGGAGAATATCAGGTAGAAACAATTCTATTTTTAATTACTCTACAAATGAGATATAAGAAAAACATATTACTGTTAAGAGGAAATCATGAACCCCCCGAGTGGCTCTTACCATACCCTCATGACTTTCCCCTACATTTGCGGAGCAGATTCCCCGAATTATGGAGAGACATATACAACCTATTTATGCAGATATTCGATGAGTTACCCACTACTGCAGTATCCAAATCTGGGATATTAATGCTCCATGGAGGGATCTCGGTAAAGAATCTACTTTTGGAGAACTATAAGAGACCCGATAGAGAAATGTTGACCGAGATATTATGGAATGATCCAATGAATGAAGACGGATATAGACCGAGTTATAGAGGGGCCGGCTATCTATTTGGACCTGATATTACAGCCAAATTCCTAGATAAAAATAATCTAGAATTAATTGTTCGCGGACATGAACCAGCAAATGGATACCAATATAGACATAATGGAAAAATAATTACGCTTTTTTCACGCACAGGCCCACCCTACATGAACACGATGGCCGCAGCCGTAAAAGTAGCTTTGGAGGAGAGATACAGAAAGGGAAGTGAAGAAATAATAACAATAACGGATGATGAAGTAAGGGAGAGCCTCTCCTAACTCATCCAAATTTTTTCTTACAAACTGATCTAAAGACATCGAATATACTTGTGGTATAAAGCACCAGAAGAACTTTTTTTATTGACGTATCTGGATTCTCATCTATAAATATTTGTATACCGTCGGTGATGGCCTCGGCCGCCAATCCAACGGGGACTCTGTATATCCCAGTAGATATAGCTGGGAAAGCTATACTCTCGAACCCCATGGAGTCGGCCAACCTCATGCTATTGTACACTGCTTTGATCAACTTGTTCCTCTCATCTCCCTCACCATATACGGGGCCGACAGTGTGAATGACTTTCTTAGCCTTTAGATTACCAGCAGTTGTAGCAACGGCCTCACCAACTTCAAGTGGACCATATTCGGCAATTATCTTATTGCTCTCCTTCTGGATGATGTCACCACCCTTCCTAACTATAGCGGCAGCAACACCCCCACCATGCTTCAAATACTTATTTGCAGCATTTACAATAGCGTCGGCCTCAACCTCGGTAATATCACCTTTTAGAACAACGATTTCCCTACCCTTATATGTAAATACATCCATACAAATAATTTGCCCCACCTAATCTAATTAATATTTTGTGAACTTGGTTAATATGGTGATAAGGTTTGCAAGTAGGTGAAATTATTAAAGAATCATTAGCTGAACTAGGTGTTAAACACGTCTTTGGAATCCCCGGTACCCATATTTACCATGTATTCAAGGCCATCGAGGATACAGGTGGAATAAAAGCAATAATAAATAGGCATGAAATGGCCTCGGTATTTATGGCGGAGGCTTACGCAAGAGTGAGTGGCATCACTGGCGTAGCAATAGTGACAGCTGGACCAGGATTGACAAATGCTTTGACCGGATTGGGGCAAGCCTTCACCACCAGTAGCCCTGTGCTACTCATATCGGGGGACGTACCGATAGGAAATAGGTATGATTTCCATGGGGTAGATGAACCTAATATATTAACATGGACCAGCTATCCAATATCTAAATCATCACATATTATTGAAACCCCCGATGAAGCGGAAGAATACATCAAGAAAGCCTATATGTCTGCCAGCAAGGGAAGAAAAGGTCCAATCCATATATCGATACCAAGAGATATACTGAAGGAAACGACCCAATACAGAGGAACCACATCGGAAGATGGTCTATCATACAGCCTCACCTCCTTTGACAAGGTTATACGAAATTACATTATTGGTAAGATTGCCGTTATTTTGGGAGATGAGGCTTGGTATCAAGAGACATTAGATAACCTGATGGAGTTTATAGAAAATTCTGAAACACCATTTTTAAGCAGCATGGTCTCATTAGGAGCCATCCCCCAATCAAATACCTATTTCACAGGATATTATGAAAAAAGCTTCGCCGTATTCCCCTCTGCCAAAAAAATCGTAGAAGAGGCGGATACATTAATTATGATAGGTGTGAGACCTGATTCTGTTGACTCAGTCGCCCTCAGGAAATATGCATTAAATGCAAAGAAAATCATACATATCCTTCCAAGCACAATAGTTAGAGGAGGTATTGACCAAATACTTAATGAAAATACATTGGTAACCGAGTCATACAAAGAAAACGGGAGAGATATTATAAACGTATATACAACTAACTACCAAATAATGGAATTACTGAAAGACGTTGGAATACACTCCGACAAATTCGAGATTGACTACAAACAAGAAATAGCTGAATTTCAGGAAAAGCTATCCCAAGAATTGGAGGAACACTCATCAAGGAAACCCATCCATATGGGTTATGCATTATATATCCTAAGAGAATACATAAGGGACGGAAGTATAGTTACTACTGATGTAGGTGGAAACGAAAGCTGGGCAAGAGATATCATAGGCTTATATAAAGACGTTCGATACCTATATGCATCGGGATTCGGGTCATTAGGATACTCATTCCCAGCGGCCCTCGGAGCAAAAATCGCGGTTCCAGCTAAGGATGTAATATCTATAACGGGTGATGGGTCGATCCTAATGAGCCTAATGGAATTGAACACGATGAGCTTCTATAGTATAGCTGCTAAAATATTTGTACTCAATGATAGCAACTATGGAATACTCGGGTACCTAAGCAAAAGAGATTTCGATAAAGAGATTGAGACTTATATCGGATCAGTGAGTTTCGCCAGAGTGGCAGAGGCGATGGGAGTAGAAGCAATACACGTTGATGATCCAAATGAACTTGAAGGAGCAATAAAAGACGCCATCAATAGCAATAAACCAATCTTAGTTGATATTATCACAAGTAAAGCTGATATACCGCCATTATGGAGATGAGTTAGTGAAACCATGCTGTTTAAGGAGCTCCAAAAGCTCCTCCCTCAACCTCAAAATATAATGTACAGCTCTATCCATATCAATAATCCGGACCATCTCCCTATGCCTCCAATAGATTTTCTTCGAGTCAGTATCTATATATCGAGTAAAACTCGTCTTCAAAGTATCAGGAATGTCTAGACCCGGTTCCCTAATAAAAAAATCTACATAACACCACGTATAGGCATCTTCCCTAAAATCACTCGCATATCCAAGATCAAAAGATATCATAAGAGGAGACTCATCGCAGATATTCACCCTATGAGTATCTTTAATGGTTATATCCCCACATATCTTAAACCCCTTATTAATAAAGAACTTATTAATTAGATAATTAACTATTGCTTCCCTTCTCATTATGTTAAGCTCTGCCAGACTCTTGGAAATCAATCGTCACCCCGCCTTAATGCCATGGGGCATTTTTATAAAAAATAATTGACTGATTATTTATTAAATATATAATCCCTAGTATATACCAAGGATATAAAAACATGCTGTTATCTACTTACTATGTTATGCTTATTTTGAATACTAAATGCATATTTTGTACATACAATAAACAATTATTTACGTGGATATCCTAAATAATTTATTATATTGACATTATCACGGAAGTTTAAATTAGGTGTGTATTAATTAGGATATATTTTTAAACATGGAAAGGCTTTTAGTCTGAAAGTGTATGGGTATGACGGAGGCAAATAGATTTGACGACATTGTAAAGGAGACGTACACCAAACTTATTGAACTACATCCGGAGCAGTCGATGAATATAGGTTTAAGTTATTTAGATAAACCTTTACCCGACTTATCTAAGAATACAATACCTATCGAGAGGGGGCTTATCCAAATTCAACTAGAGAAACTGAAGGACATAAATGTTAATGAACTCCCTATGGACAAGAGGCTGGATTACATGGCATTCAAAGACTATCTCAAACTTAGATTATTCTTCATAGATGATTGGCCAATATGGAAGATGTATCCAGAGGCTCCAGACATTGCCTTCAATATGATAATCAACGTATATTTGAAGAGGGATATATCAAACAAAGAGAAACTGAGGTATGTTTTAGGTAAATTGGAGGAATTACCAAGCTTCCTAGAGAAGTCCAAGAGCAGGCTCGAGACACCAGTACAGTTATTTATAGATGCAGGAATACTCTCT
Source organism: Nitrososphaeria archaeon (assembly GCA_027047855.1). GTDB lineage: Archaea > Thermoproteota > Nitrososphaeria > Geothermarchaeales > JDFR-13 > WAMZ01. The sequence continues at coordinate 20,006 of JALTTZ010000065.1, read as the reverse complement.
AGTCAGAACTTAATGCTACTTGTCAAGGGGATATACAATGACTTCATAACGAAAGAAGATATATCTAGTGAGGTCGGGACAAAGAAAAAAATCTTCGATACAGCTCTAAATGCCATTGAGTCATATATTGAGTGGTTACAAAAACTCAGGGAAAAAGAGATACGGGATTTCACTATGGGTAAACAGTTATATCAAAAACTGCTGAATCTAAGAAGGGTTGAAGATGACATAGGGGAGTTAGAGAAGGAGATAATCAAAGATATGAACCAATACCACGCCCAACTAAAGAGGGTCGCCGGAGAGCTCGATAAAGAGAAGAATATTAGGAATGTACTGAAGGAGATTATGAATGAATATCCTAGAACTGCAGCAGTCGCCCTATCCCTATATAACCATGGGCTACTCGAAGTAAAGAAAATTATAAAGGAAAAGAAGATACTTGACCTACCGGACATAGAGGTCGAGATAGTACCAGTCCCCACAATGATTAAGGAGACTCTACCAGAAATATATTACTTCCCGTCATTCAAGCAGGCGGGAGAGATAAAGATAGTTGAAGTGTATGTAAATTTGAGTGATGAACCAGAACTACTTAAACTTCACAATGCATACTTCGCACTCCATAGAATACTGCAGACGATTTATCCTGGCTATCACGTCATATTCACAAGAACAGTGCTAAATAATAATAAAGTAAGGATAATGCTCGATATACCAGAAGTATACGAAGGCTGGTCCATCTATTCAGACTTCCTAATGGCTGAATACAACTTTCTGACAAGCAAAAAAGATACATTCATAAGACAACTAAGCCTCTATAGAAACGCACTCCTGGCTTATCTCGATATTATGGTAAACACAGGAGAGATGAAACATGTCGAAGCCTTGAAAAAATTGATGGAAGACGGGTACATGACAAGATCCGAAGCAGTTGCCAGCATACTTAAGATGGTTATATCTCCATCCTTATCGCTATCCTCATACATAGGATTCAAATCTATATGGGGATTAAGAAACGCTATGAAAGAATTCCTAAAAAGAAAATATAGCGATAGATGGTTCAACAACGAGTTCCTAAGAAACTCGGCCCTCCCCATCAACTTCATGAAGATCATTCTGCTCGATAAGGCAATGAAAATACTATTAACTAAAGAGGCTGAAAGAACACTTGATTAGAGGATACTCAATATCATCCCAAGGGTAAAGATTACTCCTAAATAGGGGCTAGTTAACTTAAATAACCTCCAAGCATAAACCTCATCATCCACCCAAAACATCCTCACAGAATAATAAATAATACCCAGATTAAACGCATTAACAATTATGAAATAGGGAATATTGAATAGTTTCATGTCTAGGAATGGCAACGTAAGCGAAAAAAGAGTCAGAATAATAGCGGATGCAGCTATACACTTCCTTGCAATAGACTTACTCTTGACGGCGGGTAACATCGGTACCCCAGCCTTCCTATAATCATCCCTATAAAATAGGGCGAGACTCCATATGTGTATCGGGGTCCATATAACGATCAAACCCGCCCAAATAATTGAGAGTAGATCAATATATCCGGTAGCAGTTGCATAACCTATAATTGTTGGAGCCCCACCACTAAAACTCCCCAAGATAATGTTCCAGTATGTCCTCCTCTTGGTTAAGTAACTATAAACCACTATATTATCGAATAATCCAAAGGCCATAAATATAAGCGGTATAAACCCCAAATAATACGAAAGAATCAATGATAGGACCGAGTAAAGACCACCAAAATAAAGTGCTTTAATGGGAGGTTTGATTAGCCCTTTTGGTAAGGGCCTATTCTTTGTGCGCTCCATCACAGAATCTATATCCCTATCAATATAACTTGTTATCGTATTAGCTCCAGCTGTACCAAAGTATAAAGCCAGCAGCAATATAAGGAACTTCCAACCGTCAATCAGCCCATTTGACCCCATAATATAACCAGCAATCCCAGTGTATACTAGTAGGAGCCATAGCCTCGGTTTAGTCAAGATCCAATATGTTTTTATAGTATTTAATATATTCATGGTCGATAACAATATTATTTATTCATCACGCAGTATTATACGATAACTTATATAAAATATATTAGAGCCGGTTACCTACTTTGTTCCTCCAAAATCTTTTTAATCCTTTCCCAGTTCCGTTCAACATCACGCTTAAACTCCTCAAGCAACTCTCCTTTTAGGAAACGGAAACGACCCTGCATCTTAACATACTCTTCTACAGGGAGTCTCCTCTTTTCTAGCATCGTATTACTCGGGGGATTCAGCCTCAGCAACCCATTCTCAATTTCCATTAATATCCAGACACCGCTTAATACAGCTTTTCTAGCAACTTCAACAGTTAAATGCATATCAAATCTCCAGCCAGGCGGGCAAGGGGACATAAGATGAATAAACTTAAAGCCCTTAATAGATAAAGCCTTTTTAACCTTTCTATGGAAATCTAGCGGATACGCTACACTGGCAGTAGCCAAGTAGGGAATATTATGAGCCCTCATTATGTCTAGTATATTCTTTTTACCCTCTTTCTTACCTTTAATAGTGGTAGTTGTCCATGCCCCCCTAGGAGTCGCTCCACTCCTTTGAATACCAGTATTCATGTACGCCTCATTATCATCGAGAACATACAAGATATTATGACCCCTCTCAGCCGCACCACTTAGACTGGCAAACCCAATATCAAAAGTGCCACCGTCACCAGCCCAGACAACCACATTAACATCCTTTTTACCTAATCTATCCAAAGCTTCAATAATTCCTGAGGCGACCGATGCAGCCGAGCCGAATGCAGTATGGATAAATGGAATACCAAATGTCGACAAATTAGCTCTACCAGCAATTATACTTGTACATCCAGCCGGTACCGCCAAAATGGCATTTGGGCCGATAGCCTTAAGAAGATGCCTTAACCCAATGGATGCTCCACAGCCATGACATGCAGCGTGCCCCGGATAGTAGTATTCCTTCTCTCCGATCGTAGATACTAACCTAGGTTTAGACATATTTACCACCCATTAAAAAGATGGTTTCACGCTTATCGAATATGCCGTCCAAAACATCATTATACACCTTAATAAAATCATTATCAACTACCTCTACTCCTGCCAATCCAACAACAATATCATATACATCGACATTTAATCGATTCCTATACACCACATCAATCAAATCCGTAAACAAGATCCCTCCTTTGCCCATTGAGACAGCCCTACTCATAACTATAATACGCTCTGCATTACCTATGCTATCGATAACCTCATCCTCAGGATAGGGACGGAGTAGCCTCAAAGCCATATGACCGACTTTATGACCCTTGCTTCTCAGCCTATCTACAGCCACCATCCCCTCATTGGCCATGGCACCAATAGAAACAAATATGGTGTCGGCGTCCTCACACCGATATTTATCCACAAGGTCTCCATAGTTTCTCCCAGTCAAAAGATAATACTCATAACCCACCTTCTTTATATAATCAATACTTGACTCCATCGAACCCCACATATTCTTCCTGATTAGGAAATTGAAGCTGGCCTCGGGTAAATTTCCTATTGTATAAGGATTGCTAGGATCCAGCAACGGCTTAATGCTGCGTTTGTCGGGTAGGAAGGCATCTACCTCATCCTGAGCCAGCATCTCAACAGGTTCAGAAGTATGACTAATATAGAAACCATCATATCCGATACCGACTGGCAACCTAATATTCGGATTCTCAGCTATTTTAAATGCTTGTAAAGTCAGATCATAAGCCTCTTGTGCGTTCTTAGCCATAAATAGAATCCACCCCGAATCTCTCAGAGTAAAAATATCTTGGTGATCACTCCAGATATTCCATGGAGGTCCAATCGCCCTTGTTACGAAGGTAGCCACAATGGGCAACCTAGCATTAGCAGCCCACCATAAATTCTCATACATATACAGCAATCCATGACTACTGGTAGCAGTATAGGTTCTCGCACCAGCAGCTGATGCACCAATAGCGGCAGCCATAGCCGAATGTTCAGACTCAACACGTATCATGGATGCATCCAGCAACCCATTCTCAATAAATTCATCGAGCTTCTCAACTATAGTTGTCTGAGGTGTAATTGGATATGCAGGTATTACATCGACTCTAGCCTGCATAACAGCATATGCTGTAGCATGATTTCCAGTCAAAACCTTTTTAACCCTAGAAGTAATACTCATTCCTCATTCACCATCTCAATCGCATTAACCGGACATTCATTATAACATATACCACAACCTTTACACCAGTCATACTTAACCACGGGATAGCCCTCCTCGTTAATCTCAAATGCAGGTTCAGGGCAATATAACCAGCACAAACCACATTTTGTACACTTATCTAGATTAATAACAGGTCTCTGCCACCTCCAGGTAGATGTCTTACCTACAGCGCCTGCCCCCGGTTTGGAAACCGGATACAGAACCTTACTCACGCCCGGATCACCTCCATAGCCATCTCCAAAGCCTTTACATTACGTTCTCCAAGCTCACCTTCCCACTTTTCCCTTATAACAGCCTCAGCGGTAGCTAAATCAATAATATTCAAAACCTTTAAAATACCACCTAACAAGGGTATCGTAACAACGGGGATACCCCCAACCCTCAAATCCGCCTTAATAGCGATCTCCACAGCATTCACTGGAACAATCTTATATCCCTTGAGAAGACGAAGCTCCTCCTCACCCATCCTATGACTATTAATTACAACCGTACCCCCATTCTTCAGGCCACGCAAAGGATCCACAATATGCAACAAAGATGCATCCGTGATAACAACCATATCCGGGTTCCTGACTTCACTTCTCTTATAGATCGGTTTACTACTAATCCTAGTATAAACTTTTGTGGGCGCTCCACGCCTCTCCGCACCAAAAATAGGTATCGATATTCCATAGTATCCCTTACGCATAGCCATCTCGCATAGAAGATTAGATGCAGAGACTATACCATGCCCACCCCTACCATGCCACCTAATCTCTACAGAAAAGCTCAACAGCTTCTCACCACCTATTAGTATCGCATTTGTAAGTTATATAGACATGTTTAAATATAGATATTATAATGAATATACTAGGGATTATAAAATTAAAGTTTTTACATGTAAATAGATAAAGCATGTTTTTAAATCTAACAATAATCAGCTATATCCATTCACTACTTCCATCCACATATATCTCTTTCTTAAATATAGGGGGCCTCGTTTTATAGCCTTCTATCGCCTCCCTCATGGCATCATACATGTTTTTTCTACTCTTAGCAGCAATTGCTACATAAACAATCGGCTCACCCACAGAAAACTCTCCAACAGCATGACGTATCTCCACATCATTCAAACTATACTTTGCACGAACCTCCTCCGAAATCTTAACCAACTCCGCTGTAGCAGCATCTTCATAAGCCTCCAAATAGAGGGATTTAACTTTCCCTTTCTTACCTTCACCCTTAACATGCCCTACAAAAATGTTTATCGCGCCAGACGCCCCATTACTGTTCCTTAAAATAAAGTCCCCAATGAATCTGAGGACATCCCATTTTTCCTTAGGAACGATCTCACTAGGCATTCAAATCACCCCAACAATATATACAGAAACGGAACCTCTATCTAGATTTTTTGTATTCTACAATTCGTACACTGAATAAAAATATTATCAACCTCAATATTAAGGAGCAGAGTATAAATATATTATCTGTGATAACCTATGGAGATCAGAGAAGCATTAACATCAATCACCGGAGAAATAAAGAAAAGGAGCACATATTCAATAGGTGCATTAAATATTGACCATGGTATAGATAAGGGAATACCAATAACCATTATAGAATTCAATTATAATGTCAAAGCCGGAACTATTGGGGAAATAGAGGGGGAGGAACTACAAAAAATATTAATAAATAATTCCAGCAGACAGGGAATAGTATATGTAATAGTGAAAAGCGGAGGCGCTAGAATAGACGATGGAATAAAATCATTAGAGAGTATAGCCGCCCTAATAAACAAAATATTAGAAAAGAAAAGCAAAAAGGTCATAATAGCAATAATTGAGGGAATAGCGGCAGGTGGATCAGCCCTACTAACATATCTATCCGATATAAGGATCTTCATTAAAACGAAGAGCGCCCTATTCATCCATGGCCCAAAGATTCTTGAGAAAATATCCAGTGAAAAGGTGGATCCCCAGCGACTAGGAGGAAGCGAGATACACTCGAGATATAGTGGGATAGCCACCTACATAGTAAATGATATAAAAGATCTAAAGACGTTGCTGGAAGACCTTCACCCAATATTATTAAACATTATTAAGAAAAATGCATCAACCACTGATGATACCACTCTAGCAGAAGGATATAAGTCGATAGATCTATCCCCACACACATCTATTGAAGAAATACTTGAAACCCTCGACGCAAAGAATACAATAGAACTATTTGGTCCACTTTCCGATAAAGTCAGAGTCTTCATATGCCGTTTAAATGCTCATCCAGTAGGAATTCTATGGGTCAATAATAACGGGACCCCGGTAAGACTAGACGTAAAATCACTCATAAAAATAAGGAGATTCATGGAATTAATGGCAAAATTGGAGATACCAACTATATATTTCCTAAATACAGATGGTCTATTGGATACCCCTAAGAATGAACAAAACAGATTAGTTAACGAATTCGTGGAAACCCTCAAAACAGCGAGATTAAACAGGGATAGAGCCCTTTCCATAGTTATTAGCTATTGTTATGGACCTTCATATATATTATTATCATCATTAAATTTATCAACGTCAAAGATAATTATCTGGAAAGGAGGGGGAGTAGGCGCTCTATCACCAGAAGATGCCTATGCAATATCATTTAAATTGAAGGATTTAAATGAAGATGAATACGTAAAATGGTTCAAAACTAGATACACAAACATAGGTGTCGACGAATATGACGACAAGATAAAAATTATTGATCCTAACCAAACACCGGTGGAGATATTTAACTGGATTAGAGATCAACAACTGATTTAATTAATTTTTCACAGACGCCAACGCATCAATCAAAGCATTTAATAAACCATCCACTTTATTTATCTTACCCATGACCCAGTTTCTCCTACCTCCACCGCGCCCCCCTAGAACCTCAAACAATTTTGCTATAACTTTCCTAAGATCTATCTCAAGATCTTTACTAGAAGCTAAAAGAAACCTATTCTCACCGTCCATCATGGACACGGCTACTATGATACCTATATTATCTTTTATCCACTTATCGGTTAGCCTTCCTACCTCATCTATATCTATATCGGGAGCCACAACATATTTAACTCTATAACCAGCCAACGCATACTCCGGAGAAGAATCAAATATGTATCTAGTTAAAGACCGTACTTTCCTTCCTAACTCAATATTACGCTCCATAATATTACCTATAGCATTAAGAATCCTACTGAAGTCACATGACAGTTTTTTAGAAACCTCATCCACCAATCTACTCGCATTAATAGCATAATTTATCGCAGCCTCAGATACTTGATATCCAATAACAAACCTATTCTTCTTAGCTTTATTGAGTGAAATGGGAATAAAGAGATAAGCTTTCCCGGTCCTATCCAAGTGAGGCATCTTACACGCAGCGACATCAAAACCATCAATTATCACAACCCTAATCGGAGGAGTTATTCTCTCCTCATAAGCCCTCAAATTTGGATATTTATTTATCGCAGCCTCATAGGAATCAAAAAACTCGATACGGACAGCTCTATCATCTAGTATAATCATATTAGCTATATACGCAGCCTTCACCACATCATCCCAGCTTAAACTAGATGATTCAACAAATATTTCATTAATATTCTCTTTATGAACCACCTTTTTCACGACCACATTCGGATTTATAGTGGTCAAGGCCCTCATAAATATATGTTCACTTGTATGAGACTTCCGCACATCCATCTCAAGACACCCCTCAATAGCATTATGAACAAATATATAAAAATTAAATATCCAGCCTATCTTCAATAATTAATTTTACATTCATTAAAATCCAGTGAAGCAGAGAAATGCTAAGAAAACAGGGAATATTCAGGGGATTAGGGAGAGAAGGAATAATAATCATATTTATTGCCCTAGCAGTACAGCTAGGATTTAGCATGCTTCAACCAGTCATCCAATACTATATAGAAGCATTGGAAAATCCCTCCATCCCACCACCGGAGAGCCGGGAAAGTGTCAGATTTACCCCCGAAGTTATTTGGTATATAGCATTTAACATGACAGCATTCATGATACTGCGTTCGCCTTCCGCCGCATTTTTCGGAAGGCTTAGTGATAAAATAGGTAGAAAAAGACTAATTGTGATAGGACTATTTCTCTATATATTAGTAGGAATATCTCTCGGATTGTCAAGAAATGCTGTCGACGTTGTAATTGTTAGAGCATTACAAGGAATAACATCTGCGATGGTATGGCCTGTGGCCGAAGCAATGATGATGGATAAAGTTGACCCAGCGATAAGAACAAGAGCAATGACTCTCTACGTCATGTCATTAAATGTAGGAAATCTCGTAGGACCAGGAATGGGAGGAGCAGTATACAACATGATTTATATATTCATAAATTCCAACAAAGCAATTGACATTTTGAGGCCAACCATCATTGCACCAGTCCCACTATTCATCATAGCATTCATCCTGAGCCTACTACTAAAAGAAGGCAAAGACTTGGTCACTAAGAAAGAAGAATTAAATAAAGATAATAATGTTAGACCCAATTCGATTGAAGACAAAACACTATCGAAAATAATTAGACGCTCCCTTAATGTTATCTTCTTTTCAGGCATGATCAATGGCTTCAGTGTAGGGATAATTGCTTCAATACTAATAGTTTATATAAGTGAATACATTATTAAGGAACCCGTCTATATAGGCGGAATCCAACTCACAGCTAGTTTATTCGGCTTGATAGCTGCATACCCTATAGCATCATATACAGACAAAAAATGGGGAAAGAAAAACATGTTCATATTTTCAATGACAGTAAGAAGTTTAGCTATGATCTTAATAGGATTCTCTAGAAACCTAATAGCATTACTCGTAGGAATGGCGTTTGCAAACATATCATTTAATACAGGTATGCCCAGTATAAGGGCTATCCAAGCCGATTTAACTAAGACCCAACACAGAGGTAAGATATTTGGATACCAACAAGCCCTATTCAATCTCGGTATGGCCCTCGGCTCCATCATCAGCGCTTATCTCTACATAAACTATGCACATAAATTAATTATAGGAATGGATGGTGTGGTTCTTATATTCATATTAGCCTCGGTATTGACATTCATTGCGATGCTATTGGCCTTCATATGGTTGATAGACACAAGGGAGATAAACCTTGAACATAATATAATAGAGCCTTAAATAGAAACGTCATTAATTACTTCTATTAATGGTTAGATTATATGAATACCAAGCCAAGAACATTTTAGCAAAATACGGTATAAAAACTCCTAAGGGAATAGTCCTAGATACATCCAGACCTATGGAAAAGGATCTAATGAAAATAAAGAATTATCCAATCGTGGTTAAGGCACAAGTACTCCATGGAAAGAGGAAAGAGAAGGGACTAATAAAAGTAGTCAGAGATGCAGATGAAGCCAAAAAACATATAAGCACTATGGCTGCCTATATTGAGAAATATACAAGTTCACCAAAAATCTTGGTCGAGGAGTATAAAAAGCCCTTGAAGGAGTACTATATCTCCCTAACAATATCTAACTCCAAGAACATTAAAGGACCCATTTTAATCTTTGGTCTTGGAGGAACAGGGATAGAAGAAAGATCTGAGAAAGCAATATATATCAAACACCCAATTGAGTATGTTAAGGGAATCGACCTAGATCAACTAAAAAAGAAATTACAGGATGTGGATATAGAGAAACCAAGTAAAATTCTAGAAATCATTGAGAAAGCGTATAAGGTGTTTATTGACTATGACTGTAGAGTAGTTGAGATTAATCCCCTAGCCTACACTCGAGAAGGGTACATAGCTCTTGATGCCAGAATAAGCATTGATGATAATTCATTGTATAAACATAGGGAATTTAGTGACTTGATTCCCATCGAGATGGATAGAGAACCAACTTTACTAGAGAGAATAGCATACGAGATAGAGCGAAACGACTATAGGGGTATATCATACTTCATTGAACAGTCGACCCATGGGGAAGGGCCTCCCATCGGATTCCATGGAATAGGTGGAGGAGGAGCTCTAATAGGTCTGGATATACTCATTAAACATGGATATAGAGTAGCTAATTATAGCGACACCAGCGGCAATCCCCCAGCATCAAAGATATATAGGATAGCTAAAGTAATCCTCTCAATTCCCCAAATAAAAGCATACGTTCTAGTATCACCTAATATAGCCAATCAGGAGATGTGGTATACAGCTTTTGGTCTAGTGAAAGCATTTAGAGAAGAACTGAGAGAAAAGCCTAGATTTCCTGTAGCCATACTTTGGGGGGGAAATAAGGCAGCCGAAGCCACAAAGATACTGATCGAAAAAACGAGAGACTTAGATTTGAACATATGGACATATACAGTAGATCCCATTGGCATGCCTGAAGGAGACATATATGGAGGTTTGGAGGAATTAGCCAATAAATTGGGGGAGATGATAAAGGAGTATGAAAAACATCAGATTTGACTTGAGAACCGGCCACCTAATAATTAACTTAAATAAATGTGTTAAATGTACTTCATATGACTGTGTAAAGGCCTGTAGCTTATATGGTAGACATCTATTCCGCATAGAGAAGAATAGGTATGGACCTATACCCAACTATGACTATGCAGAATTCAAGAGAAGATGTATAGAATGCCTAGCCTGTGAGATGATGTGTCTATTCGGTGCAATAGAGATAAAACTCCCACTAAGGGTTGAATGAATATGGCCATAATAATAGACAAGACAAGTAAGGTTTTGATTCAAGGTATAACAGGTAGAGAAGGCAGCTCAAGAACTAGGTTCATGATTGATTATGGTACCAATGTAGTTGCTGGGGTAACACCTAGTAAGGGGGGACGCACTGTTCATGGAGTCCCTGTATTTAATACTGTTGCCGAGGCGGTGTCGTATTCCGGCGAAATAGATGTCGCCGTCACATTCGTCCCAGGACCACATCTGAAAGAGGCTGTTGAAGAAGATTTAGAAGCTGGAATAAAGACCGTTGTGATGCCTGTAGAGAGAGTCCCTCTACACGACATAATGTATATGGTATCTAAAGCGAAACAAACAGGAACTATGTTGATTGGCCCAGGATCCATAGGCGTCATCAGCCCAGGGGAAGCGGTGGTGGGGTGGATCGGTGGGTCATTGGAGATGGCAGAGAAAGTATTCAAGAAGGGTAATGTAGGCGTGATATCTAGAAGTGGAGGACAAACAACCACGGTGTCTTGGGTTTTGTCGAGACAAGGCCTTGGGATATCGTCGGCCATACATGTAGGTAGTGAACCAATAGTCGGAACAACCATAGCAGAGCTATTAATGCTATTTGAGGCCGACCCAGAAACCTATGTTATCGTCATTTTCGGCGAAGTCGGTGGAACTATGGAAGAGGAGGCAGCCGAATTAGTTGAAAAGGATATAGTGAAGAAGCCAGTAGTTGCATATATAGTTGGAAGAGGAGTCCAACGTGGAATAAGGTACTCTCATTCGAGCGTCCTCGTGGAAGGAAGCGAGAATAGTTACGAAAGAAAGGTAAAAAAATTGAAGGAGGCTGGTGTAACTATAGCTGAAACACCGAAAGATATACCCAGATTAGTTATGAAAATTATGAGGAGATAATCATGAAGATACTGCGGAGTCTACTATTCACCCCGGGGAACAACCTAAGAATGATATTCAAACTTACCTATGGAATATATCCCGATGCGGTTATACTCGACCTAGAAGACTCGGTTCCACCCAGAGAAAAACACACGGCAAGAATATTTGTAAGAGACAGCATACCGAAACTATCCTCATTCGGACACAAAGTATTTGTAAGAATAAATGAGGATGAATATCATGAAGACTTACACTACGTAATAGTCGACGGGTTAGAAGGTATAGTCATACCTAAATGTGAAACAGCGAATCAGATTAGAAATATTGAAAAGACAGTTATAGATTTGGAGAAGGAAAGGAAGATCAAGCAACAAATTAGATACATATTGCTGATCGAGACACCGAGGGGGTTGGTAAACGTAACCGATATATTAAGGAGTTCCGAGAGGGTAGATGGAATTGCATTTGGAGCGGAAGACTTTGCCCTAGAGATGGGAATACCAGAGCCAACTTCAGAATTGATATCGCTCCCTAGAACTTTGATATCAATCACCGCCCATGCCTTCGACATAACCCCCATCGACAAGGTTTATCCAATAATTAATGACTTAAAGGGCTTGAGAGAAGAAGCAATCCAAGCGCTTAACCTGGGATACGTAGGTAAATTGGTTATTCATCCTAGACAGATTAAGGTGGTTAATGAAGTATTTACACCTAAAGAAGATGAATACAAAAAGGCATTGAAGATTATAAATGAATATGAAGAAGCAATGGAAAAAGGCATCGGGGCAATAAATGTTGACGGCCAACTAGTTGATAAGCCAGTATACATGAGGGCGAAGAAAATATTCGAGAAGATGGAGGCTATACATAAATTGGATGAAAGATGGCGTGACCTATAATTATATAATTTATAACTCATAATTATACATATACTAGTTCACAGAGGTGAGGTAATTGGAGGTAATCCATACAGATAAAGCTCCAACACCGCTTGCAGCATATTCTCAAGCAATAAAAATCGGCAATATACTATACGTCTCTGGTCAAGTAGCAATAGACCCAGAGACAAACAAGGTGGTCGGGAATACGATCGCCGAACAAACAGAGAGGGTTATCAAAAACATCCTAGAAATAGTTAAGGCTGCTGGTGGAGCTCTAGAGAACATAGTGAAAGTTAACGTTTACCTTGCGAAACCAGAATTTTACCAAGAATTTAATAAAGTATATAGTAGGTATTTTGATAAATGGAGGCCAGCTAGAACCACTGTCGCTGTTCAATTGCCACGGGAAGATCTGCTCATTGAGATGGATGCAGTCGCCGTCATCAAATAATAACTACATTCTCTTAAACACAAGTGGCAGGGTAACAATTGCTGCAATAAAGATTATAACCGAATATAATAAAAAGACCGTTTCATATGGCAATATACCAAGAAGGGCACCACCACTAACAGAGCCTATCGTAACACCTATGTCAAACATGTTATAGAAGATGGCCATACCAATTTCTTTATCCTCATCACTAAGATAGAAACCAATAAAATTGATACTTGATACGGCTCTGATACCCCAGCCTATCCCAAAGATCGCCATCATAATAATTATAATCTCGAGTGGAGGTACCATAGAGAATACTAGAAAAACAAGAGATGAAATAACAAGGCCGGAAACCACTAGTATACCTACACCAATTTTGTCCGACAAGAAACCTGAGATAGGTCTTGTCAATACATTGGTGAAACCCCTCAATGAATATAAGAGGCTGATCAAGCCAGCCCCTATTAAATACTTACTTTCAAGGAAGAGGGGGAAGAAAGACCTAAGGAAACCCATTGAACTACTGTAAAGTAAAGCCGACAAACATATCAATACAAACCCTTTATTACTCCATAGATGCCTTAACCCAATTAAGATATTATATCCCTCATTCGCATCGGAATCCTCCTCATCCTCGATTCCTTGACCGACTATGCTAAATAGGAGGATCATGCACAAGAGACTGGGTAGTGATGCAATCAGGAAGACGTACCTCATATCAAATATTGTAGCCAAAGCTGATGTAATTAGAGGACCCAAGAAAACAGATAAACCTACAGAGGTAAGGTAGATACCCATTATTCCACCACGACGCCTTGCGGGGCTAATTATAGAAACATATGCCATAGCTACTGGGCCAAAAGCAGCAATGGGTAAGGTATGGAGTAGGCGAGCCCCAACGATAACCAACTTATCAGTAGCTAAAAAATATAAAACCAATGCTAGAGTATTCAGCAACATAGAAAGAGCTAAAAACTTAACCCTCCCCATAGGCTTAGCCTTACTCGACAAAGGAACCCTCAACAATATGGATAAGAATTGAGGAATACTCAAAACAATACCGATCTCAAGTTCACTAAACCCTAAATCACTCAAATAGAGTGGAAATATAGGTCTAAGCATGGTACTAGATATCCAGAAAGCAAATGTAGATATAGACACTATAATTAAGAGATACCTTACTCTATCCGGATCCACTTAATCTCTACCCTCCCCTCCAAACATCCAATACAATTTTTATCCAAAAGAGTGCTAAAATAAAAAATCAATACTTAGGGGACTACCAACGCCAAAACAGCTTTCTCAGTATGCATCCTATTCTCCGCCTGATGGAAGACTACACTATGCGGCCCCTCTATAATAGCGTCGGTCATCTCTTCGCCTCTATAGCCCGGTAGACAATGCATAAATATAAAGTCATCCTTAGCAACCTTAGTGTTTTCCTCGTTAGCTTGGTAACCTGCCCAATCCCTCAGTCTCTTTTCCTTCTCGGCTTCAGGTCCACCCATACTATGCCATGTATTAGCATATATAACATCTGCATCGCGGAATGCCTCCTCTAGATCCTCGGTAAATACGATGTTGGCGCCGCTCTTGACCGACATATCCTCGACAAACTCTAAGATTCTCTTGTCTGCTTCATAGCCCTTTGGTCTAGCTATATACATATCATAACCAAATATACTGGATATAATCATTAGGGAATGACATACATTCCATATATCGCCTACATAACCTATTTTTAATCGCCGATGTTTACCTTTGAACTCCCAAATTGTTAGTAGGTCAGCCAATCCCTGCATCGGATGAGTAAGGTCGGTCAGAGCATTTATAACTGGCCTCTCCATCCATTTTGCATACTCCTCAACAATCTCTTGACCAAATGTTCGAATAACTAATGCATCAAGGTATCTATCCAGGACTCTCGCAGTATCTTTTATCGGCTCACCCCTCGATAACTGCATAACATTGGGATTCAACTGGATAGGAATAGCGCCTAAGTGGGCCGCAGCCGCCATGAACGAAACCCTAGTTCTCGTGGACGGCTTCTCGAAAAGAAGCCCTATAACTCGACCCTTAAGATATTCGTGTGGTGCCCTTACTCCATGCAGACGTTTAAACTCCATAGACACTTTGATAACAAATTCTATCTCCTCCCTCGTAAAATCCATCAATGTGAGAAAATCACGGCCTTTGAATACACTCCTCATGTTCATCACCACTCAAATTGTATATTAGAATATTAAATAGATGTAGCAAGCAATAATTATAAAGATATAATACAAAAATGAGTCAAAAATGAACTTAGTATTAAAGACTTAATGATAAATCGAATAATAACCCATAGATATTACTGGTCGGATACCAAAAATCATGTTAAACCTCCCCTATGTATAAGAACAAATATATGAAAAGGTAAAATTATTTGGTCATAAGGATACAGAGGTTGAGGCCGATGGGACGTCAATATATCTACTTAAAGATACATGTTAAACCCATGAAGAAAAAAGAGAAGTTATACATAAATAATGAGCTCATAATATATGAAACTCCTGAAAAACCAGTGAAAGGCAGGGTCAACAAAGCTTTAATCAAAACCCTATCAAAAAAACTGAGCATTCCGAGCAACAACATAGAAATAGTTGTCGGGTTTAAGGCGCAGGACAAGATAATCAGATTAAATAATGTAGATATGAGTAAGGAGGATATACTGGAAAAGATTATTGATTAGATTTATTGCTCATCAAAAATACAATCACAGAGATAAGAATAACGGTCATCAATATGGTTAATACCAAGATATCTTGATCGGGCGAAGTTCTACTATATCCCATGAGAGATGGGGTCAAGAAGTAGCTGAACGACCAAATAGTATTCACTAATCCCGAACCGATTAGATAATTATTCTCAAATGATCTGACCAACCTCTCCGTACCCATTGGTGAAATTATACCCATATCGATAGCTAGAACAAGAGCAATAAATGATAGATACGCTAAATAGATAACTCCATCCCCTCTGATACTATCCAACGGTGTTAGAGTCAATAAAATTAAGGTAGCTATTGAGAGAATCAGCAAATAGGGGAATATCCTCCTACCCACTTTCTTATAGAAAAGAGGTATCAATGTCTCGGTAATTATAGTGAATAAGTAATATATAGTCATCAAAAGACCTCCTAACGCTGGATCTGCCCCGAGCTTCTCGAACCATATCACGCTTCTTGATTGAATCACACCATCCACAGAACCGACAGACAGAACCATTATAATAGCCATTAAGAGAACAACACCTATCTTTGGCATTGAGAACACTTTATCGATCCTACTAGACCCGGTTTTAATTTCAGACATCCCTTTCCTAACCAATAAATACGCAACAACCAGGATAACCAAAGACATGGGGAAAGATAACTGGATAAGTCTTCTATTAACATATGCAGCACCCATCAATGGACCCACAACAAGGCCAATACCCATTATCGAGAAAAACTTTCCAATCGCATAAGTCCCCTCCTCATGCGACTTAAATATATTTAGAAGTAAAGCGATATATCCCACAAAAACGAAAGATTCGAAGAAGCCGATAGCACCCCGTCCAATAATGAATAACCAAGGATTCCCGCTATAGAACAGAAATATTGACATAAACATGCCAATAAGACTATAAGAGATGATCTTGAGCTCACTACGATAAATAGAGTGAATAAAACCTGCTAAGAGACTTGAAAGTGCATATGTTAAACCAAAAATACTCACTGATACCGTTGAGAGAGCCTCACTACCAGTCATCTCCAACATCAAATAACTAATTACGGGAATAAGTGAAACAGCCGATAAGACAACGAGAAAAACCGGGATGTAAATATATATGTTGATATTTGCCCCGTCGAACATATCCATGCCTTCAGCAGATTCACTCGATATCTCTAAACACCTCCAAGATATCTAAGTGATAAATGTAAATTCTATCATCATTTTTTAATTTACCATATATCGTCTCCAATGCCTTCAACAAGTCACCTAAGCTATTGAATCCATCTAGATGAGCATCCTCATCATCTAACTCCCCAACCTTTTTCACATCAATTCTACTTATAAAAGCCCTACCATACACACGTCCCTTCAAGTCAGATATATATACAATCTCCCCCTCATCATACTTCTTCTCACGCCTAATCGTGGTTCGCTTCCTTCCTCTTAAGACATCACGAATATATTCATTCTTGAATTTAAGGTGCCTGTGTCTCGGCAATTCAACCGACCCCCTTCACATAATTGAGCCTCATCTTACCAATATACTCTCTAATCCTAGCTATCAACTCCTCCTTTTCAATATCGTATTTAAGAGAGACTTTCTCCCAACTCCTAGCTTGTAATACCTTGGATATGATAGCATACTCGTACTTTCTAGGTATAGGAACCCTTCTATCCGGACTCCTTACAAAATGTGCCTTTACGACCTCCCTAATAGCGTCTACAGCGCCTCCATAATGCAGAGCCCCCATACAGTACTCCTTCAACCTTTCCAAGCTATTCCCCTTCAAATTGGGATTATAGTCAATGCTCCATCTATCCAGAGATAACAGATGATAAGCCAGAACCTCATCCAAAACGAAGTATGTATCCACCATGGAGTCAACGAAAAGCTTCTTGAACTCTACCCGGAACTTCTTGATATAGTCCCTCGCAATTCTATTCAAAGGATTAACGACGATAGTACTGAACTCTCCCGACACCGGATTCTTAATAGGACTTAAATATACTGGCACGAAGCCGTTCTTAAACCAGAAATTCAACAACTCCACAGTAGCCCCAAAACTAGCACCGACCCAATCCATGTCAGCTTTCTTTGCTTCACTGATCAAGCTCTTCAATGCATAACTCCCGATGCCCTTATCCATCAACTCTGGATGAGTCGCTATTCTAACAACTCTATATCCCTTAAGTCTACTAAAATCTCGATACAAAGGATAATATCTGATTAGAACAGTCGGAATGAGATGACCGGATGGGGGGACCCCGGCTAAAGATCTCCTCACAGCATCATCTGACAACGAACCCTCAAATGATAGATGTAGACTATTGACCACCATATCCATATATTTGAGGCATCTAGCAAAATGATGAGGCGCGTCACACAACAGCATGATATCATTAGGTCTATTCCTGTAGTGAGCAAAAATATAAATACCTACATACTCCTTAAAGTCCGATGGTTTATTAAATAACCAATCCTCCAAATCGATTTTAACATATTTTAACCGTTGTAAATCCAACCCTTCTTTAATATCATCATCTACATGTGCAGGATCAGAATCCAGTAACAGAGCTTTAAATAACCAATCCTCAACAGGGTCATCATATGCATACCTAATAGGTTCCGACATATTAACCTCTATAGTCTTCCCCCTACTAATCTTACGGATCAATGGTAGAAACCTGACTTGGAAACCCCTCCCTGCCCCTTCGTATCCATGTAAAGTCGTAGAGAACACGCCAAAACGATACTTCTCAATATACCCCTCCAGAAGATTTACAGGTATACCAGAAGCCTCATCAACAAATAAATAATCAAGTCTCTCCCTAAACACATCTATAGGAGATACATAACGCAACTGACCGACCTCGCTATTAAGTTCAACGACATAATCCCCGACTTTCTTTACATTAAATTTTACACCTTTAACCCTAAAGACCCTCCTAGCAAAGTTGAAGACCTCTCTAACATTGACTGGCTCAGGTGCGGTCAAAACCACTTTGATCTTCTTATCACTCCTGTAATCTCTAATCATCACGCCAGCTATACCCAAACCTAAAGCCGCCGATTTACCCCTCCCCCTATCAGCAGTGATCACAACAGGTTGATCTCTAAGAGTCCCCCTATCGATAGCATAGATAGCATCCACTTGATCTTGGGTAAGAGCCATTCTATAAATTCTTTCATCTATAGTAACATCTTTCGGCAATACAGTCTCACGCCTCCTAAATAAAACCCTCGGTGGCAATACGCCTTCGAACCAGCCCTCTTTATGTAGAATAAATATACCAGGCGAGACTCTAAGACTATTCACCACATGTTTAATGAAAATAGGCTTAATATCATTCAAGGTATATGGTTCTGTAACCATATCTTTATGAAACGGTACTCTCATATCACCCCATTTATCCAAAGGAGGAGTAACCAGGATAATTAAACCTCCTCCCCTAACAACCTCAATAAGTCGACCCAAATCATTGGGCCTAAAGTCTAACCTAAAGTCGGCTACCAAAACATCCCACGTTGTCCCCATAATTCTCTCAAGTGTCTTAAAAGAAACATATCCCCAATGAATAAACTCCTTATCTATATACCCCCTCAATTCATTAAGAAGATCATTAATCCAATCAACATCCTCGCGATCTAATTTAGATGACAATAAAAGAGTAAACTTATCATTCCGCATCTCACAATATTTCCTTAAAATTAATGGCACATAGTCAATGTTCTCCTCAACTACTATGAGAGCCCTATGGAAATTCTCCAAAGCCCTCTTTATTATCGCCTCTAAACGCTCCACATCAAGACCCATAGCCACACACACCCCACTAGTTCGATGTGCGATAAAAGACATCGAATTTATAGAGGTATCAGCCACCAACTAATATTATAACCTATAGTAATTCAATAAACAAATATAGAAAAAATCAAGAGGTTAAAAATTTAAAATAAAAATTGCTAAAGAAAGACCAGCGTGATAATCACAAAAACGTCCAGATCCCGGTTTGCCTAATCTAAAAACCCAGAACCCCTCTTTAAAAAGCTCTTTTTTGGCAAACATTTTAGACCATCTTTTAGTAACCACAGTCACTCT
>JALTTZ010000064.1 GCA_027047855.1 Nitrososphaeria archaeon | reverse complement strand
CTCCATGGTTTTGAGTGATATTTATATTGGGTTTGGTCCATGGACTTTCGTTACATCGGCTTGCATGGGTCTGGTTGGGGTTATCTCTGGTTTACTTATTAGAAGGATAGATGATAGGGTTTTGACTTTCGTCCTTGTTTATCTCTCAACATTAATATATGATGTCTTGACCAGTGTATTGACTTTCTCGGTTATATTAAATGGCCCTATTTATGTGGCTATAGTTAATTTATTTACTCCAGTGTTTATTGGGATTGTTCCTTATCCGATGGGTCCGGTGCATGAATTCTCGACTGCCCTTATTTCTGCCTATGTTTTGCCTTTGCTTAAGCGTAACGAGTTTCTGAGGGTGATTTTCAATGGCTAACTCATCTTTATATAAGGTTTTGGTTGTAGGATTGTTGGCTTGGGCCGTCTTATCTACAGTAACCTTGGCCTACTATTATAATCTATATTTAGATCTTCTGATGAATAGGGAGTCGCTTATCAGAAAGTTGGAGGAGTTCGATGCAACTCTTGGTAAGCTTAAGCAGCAGTTGACTAATCTTACCCAGCAGTTAAATACTTATAACGAATCTTATCAAGACCTTCTTAGGAAGTTTAGGCTTAGTGTAGAGCGCTCTGTCGCTATTGTAGTATTTGATTATGGGAATGGGACCATTGAACGGCATAAAGTATATTTCATTGAGGGTATAAACAATACTGTTTTTAATGTTACTGTTGTCGTAGCAGACTTGAATTACACGTATTATGCGGCCTATAATGACTATTTTATTAATGGTATCAATGGGGTGAACAATAGGGTTGTTAATGCTACTAGTGGTTACTATTGGTTGTTTTATGTCAATTTTAGGTTGTCTGATAAGGGTGCTTATCAGACTAAGGTGTATGACGGTGACGTGATTATTTGGAACTATACGTATGTTTCTTGGGGGTAGTGGTTAGGCGAGTTTCTATTTTACTTTAATTATCCCCTTATTTGTTATTATGTAGGTTATTAAATCCTTGGGCACGGTCTCGAAGTAGGGATTTATGACCCTTATATTCCCGATATCTCCAGTGTATATTTCGTTTACTGGTCCATGTTTAAACTCTACTTTGGTTGGTTCAGTATATTTGTATTCATCACCTATCACTATGAAATCTTTTTTATAGTGTTTTGCTACTATTGCTAGTGTCTTGCTGCCGACCTTGTTTATTATGCTGTTGTCGGGTAGGATGGCATCGCAGCCTATTATCACTTTATCTGCTTTTTGGATCTGTTCTGGTAGATATATATCGATACATAAGGTTACTTCCACCCCTTCTTTTGTGAGTTCTTCAGCTAGTTTTATTCCTTCTTGTGTTGGTCTTGCCTCTGAGACGTAAATCGTTTTTATATATCCCTCTTTATGAAGGTGTTTAATTACTTCCAGTACTGTTTGACTTCGGCTGAAGGTAACTATGGATGTCTCTTGAGTGAGTAGTTTTTTTAGGTTGTTTGCTATTTGGATGTTTAGGTTTACCAGTTTGGTTATTAATTGTTTAGGATCCGCCTGTTCTGTACGTATTTCCTCTAGAATATTTTTCAGCATGGGCATGGTGGGGTTGGCTATGGCTGCATATTCAAATATTTCGATTATTGTGTCCCTGTTCATATTAGTCGTTAGTTTTAGGAGTTTGAGTGTTAATTCTTTTGACCCTAAGGTTTTGTTGTGTATAATTTTTAATATATCCTCAGGTATCATTCTTCTCTAAATAAAAGTTAATATAGTAATTAGGGTAAATATTGGTTAGCAAGGTGGATACGATGCCGAAGAAGAGAAAGAATCGTGGTAGGGCTAAGAGGAAAGGCAAGGGTCGTGAGGGATATACGTATTGTTCGAACTGTGGCGCCAGGATTCCTAGGGATAAAGCTATTAGGGTAGAGCGTTGGGTTTCGCTGGTCGATAGGCAGTTGGAGAAGGAGCTTAAGAAACAGGGTGCGGTTATCTTTAGGAAGAAGGTTGTAAAGGAGTATTGTGTTTCTTGTGCTGTGCACTATGGTATAGTTAGGATTGGTGGTTATGCTGAGAGATTGGCTCGTGAGGAGACTTAATTCCCATAAAAATTCTCTTTTCATATGGTTTAGGCTAAGTTTACTTTAGAGTTGTTTACGTATCTCTTTTAGGGCATTCACTAGATGTGATATGTCTTTTTCATTATGATTTTTCTTGATACATATTCTAAGCAGTGTGCCTATTCTGTCTACAGAGATTCCATGTTTTTCTCTAAGTATTCTCACTATTTGTTCAGTGTTTCCTCTTAATTCTATTGAGACTATGCCGCCTCTATCTTCACGGTTGCGAGGTGTCAGTATCTTGTAACCGAGTTTTATGAGTTCGTCTGACAGCCAGCCTGTGAGTGTAAGTATCGATTCTTCTATCTTTGATATGCCTATTCTATTTATTTCTTGGAGTCTGGTTAGTAGATAAGCGTATTTGGTTAGGGGTTCTTGGGTTCCTATTAACTCTACTATACTTACTTCTTCTCCATCCAAGTTTATTCTTGGAATTTCTATAGTCTTTTCTTTTAGGTATATGAATCCAGTGTCTCTTGGTCCTTCGAGCCAGTAATGTCCCTCGGATAGATAGATGTCTATCCCGAGTCGTTCTATATCGACTGATATTGCTCCAGTAGAGAATGAACCGTCCACAAATAACTTTATGTTGTTAGAGTTTAGGTATTTGGTTAGGTTTTGTATTTTGATTCTTCTTCCACTGTTTGGTTCTATAAGACTTGTGATTAGCATGTAGACTCTGTTTGCTGGATATGCTGAGAGTGTCTTTTCATTCAGGGTATTTGGCACTGGTATGTAGACGGTTGACATGCCTGACCTGCGTATTAGTCTTGTTAATGTTATTAGGTTTATGTTCTCGCTCTCCATAATGATGTTGATGTTTCGTGTGGTTTCCTCTGATAGAATGTGTAGGAGGAAATACCATGGTTTTATG
This sequence comes from Nitrososphaeria archaeon, assembly GCA_027047855.1. Taxonomy (GTDB): domain Archaea; phylum Thermoproteota; class Nitrososphaeria; order Geothermarchaeales; family JDFR-13; genus WAMZ01. The sequence goes on along the minus strand of JALTTZ010000064.1, from coordinate 997 downwards.
TTTCCGGCCAAATGAATATTGTTGGTAGATGTGTTCAATAGTTTCGCTAATTCTTCTTTTATTTTTTTAAATAAGTCTCCTTTGCTCTGAGGTATGTATTCCTTTATTTCTTTGGGGGTGTATCTGCTATCGATCGTGAAGTCTATGTTTCTCATGTTTAGTCAACAAAATATATTTACATAGACTTATCAATAATAATCATTATATTTGGGTTGAATTATAAAGTGATTGTTAATGAGTGAGTATTCAGTTGATAGGGTCAAGAGGTACATTTTTGGGGATATATTGGTTTCTCAATCTGTCAATAAGGCGTTGAAGAAGTGGAGGAATATATTTGGGGTTAGTCAAGTTGACCTTGCTAAGTGGATGGGTATAGCACCATCCGTTATTTCGGAGTATGAGAGTGAACGACGTAGGACCCCTGGAACCCGTTTTCTCAAGAAGTTTGTTGATTCATTGATTGAGATGGATCTTAGGAGGGGTGGTAAGGCTTTATCTCTCATCCTTAATGAGGTGATGGAGCAGGATGTACCCGAGCCTGTTTTGGTTGTTCGTGATTTTATGGAGCCCTTTCCGGCCTCGAAATTGATAGAGATCGTTGATGGTACTATTTTGGCTAATGAGGATTTGGTTGGTAAGGTCAGTTTGTACGGCTTTACTTTGATAGATAGTTTGAAGGCTATACTGATGATGAGTGGCAACAGTTTCTTTAAGTTATTTGGGAAGTCAACGGAGCGAGCTGTGATATTCACCAACGTCACAACGGGTAGGTCTCCGATGGTCGCTATACGTGTCTATCCACTTAAACCAAGGATGGTCGTGGTGCATAGACCTAAGTCTGTCGATAAATTGTCGATTAAGTTGGCTGAGAAGGAAAGAATAATATATGTCTTGTCTAACATCGAGACTTCAGAAAAACTTATTAATGAATTGATCTCATATTCGGAAAAATTGATGGGTAGGTAAGGATCATGATACTTGAACCAATTTACTTGTC
>JALTTZ010000063.1 GCA_027047855.1 Nitrososphaeria archaeon | reverse complement strand
GCATTAAAAATATGAAAAACTTTATTCAAGAGATTGTTAATATTATTCCTAATAGCAATGAGACGGTTTCTATCCAAATGTTGATTAAATGTCATTTTGTCGAGATTCAAAATTAACTGGACTTTCCAAATAAATAGATCTGCATTCCCTAATACGGATTCGTGTCTATAGAGGGAATACATAAAAGGATTGTTTAGAAGTCTTTTAATGCTATATCTATAAGAATTTAGTTTATCAATCAATGTCGCACTTAGATATTTATTACTTGTAGACAGAAGATTGATAAGAAGGTCAATTTTTGTAATTAATTTTTTATAGGATGCTCTATAAAATTTCGATATCATTGGATTTGGGTAATTACTTTTTAGATAGTTAGTAAGTGAATAATTAATGTCTCTAATAAGGATGTTTAGGTTTTGCAATAGCCTTCTAGCACGTATATATTCACTCTCCATGATCAAAGATTTGACAAGTCTAAATAAGTTATCTCCAGATTCAAACAATATAGTCAAATTACTCGGGAGGCCATAACCATACTCAACTAACCGCGAATATACAATATGGTAGTAGGAATATAACTCGAACAGACTCATATACTTACCCATCAATTCATAACTACTTAGACTTTTAGCCGAGACCCCCTTCTCACATAATGGGCAAAGACCATAGGCATAAACTGGTTGTAAAGTTATTGCAAGGGCAACAAATACCAATACACTAAATGTATAAAAATGAACTCTATTCATACCGAGCCACTTACCGCCTCCATACACTTATTATATGGATATTAAAGTTAAGCATCTAAATATTATTAATATTTGATTAGATATGAAAATTGCCACTGTCGACCTCATCAAAAAAATAGATGAAGCAGCCTCCCAAGTATATGGGATACCCAGGCTAATACTGATGGAAAACGCTGCTCAGGCTATAAAAATAGTTGTAGACCAAGAATTCGGTATAAAAGGTCTAGATGCGGTAGTATTAGCTGGACCAGGTAATAACGGAGGAGACGGACTTGCAGCAGCTAGACTCTTACATACCTATGGAGCAGACGTAGAGATACTAATATTTACCTCCCCAGAAAAGTTCAGAAACGAAGCAAAGATAAATCTAGAAATGATCAAAAAACTTGGACTAAAGATACACCACATTGAAGATTCATCAAAAATTCCAGAATTATTGGTCAATAAGGACTTGATAATAGACGCACTATTTGGGACAGGATTAAACAGGGAGGTGAAGGGCATCTATAAAGATGCTATAGATACACTTAATTCTATGTACATTCCTATATTAAGCGTTGACATACCATCAGGAATAAACGGAGACACAGGTCAGATAATGGGTACCGCAGTATATGCAGACATAACAGTGACTTTCGGGCTTCCAAAACCCGGCCATTTCCTATTCCCAGGAGCGGACCATACTGGTCGCTTATACTTATCATATCTTACATACCCCCTCAAACTCTTGATGAATGATTCAATATCCATTGAGTTAAACAAACCCTCATTACTACCACCAAGAACCAGGGACACCCACAAAGGAGACTATGGAAGATGTTTGTTCATAGGTGGTTCAAGAAGATATATGGGTGCACCCTACCTCGCATCATACAGCTATCTTTTAACTGGAGGAGGGATGTCCTACCTAGCCACAGTAGAATCAATTATACATCATATAGCCCAAAAAGCGAGTGAGATAATACAAATACCTCTAAGAGAGAATGCCGAAGGTTTCATATCAGATGAGAATATTGATGTGCTTATGAAAGAGGCTGAGAGAATGGATTTTATTGTGATCGGGCCAGGCCTCGGCCTACATAAATCCACAGAAAGACTGTTTGTGGAATTACTTAAAAACATCGAGAAACCAGTATTGATCGATGGAGACGGACTCACTATGCTGGCAAACCACAAAGATTTAATCAAGGAACATTCGGAGCAAATAGTTCTAACCCCCCATACAGGTGAAATGAGCCGACTAATAGGAATGAACATAGAAGATATTAAGAGAGATAGACTTAACATAGTCAAGCGATTTAGCACCAAATATAGAGTATATCTCGTTTTGAAAGGCGCGAATACAATAATAGGATATCCCGATGGAATGCTCTACATTAATACAACAGGAAATCCCGGTATGGCGACAGCGGGGAGCGGAGATATTTTAGCAGGTATGATACCTGCTTTCTACTGCCAAGGAATGGATCTAGGAGAAGCCGTCCAAACAGGTGTATTCATGCATGGCCTCGCGGGAGACATAGCCGCCCTTAAATACGGAGAGGAGGGGGTAACCGCCAGCAGAATAATGAAAAATATCCACAAAGCTTTTCAGTATCTATACGACAACTACGAGGAAATAATGGAAACGAGTTACTACAGCATATACGTTATATAGCCAAGAAACTAACCATAAAAGTCGATTGGCGGAACCTCATCAAAACCCCAATACTCACTAGGCTGAGGGATTGGAATATACCCCCTCAATCGAGCGACTTTACAAAATTCCCTAGCATCCGAAACATCCCCCACAGGATCAACTACAATAACCAATTTATCCTCATCCAAGGCTTTATCAAGAACAGCAAATATATGTTTAATCTCACACTCACATACTTTAATAACTTCCCTACCGCTCAACTTATGCCAAAGCCCTTTGAATACTACCCCGTCAATGTTATTGTAGATATAGAGATCGTTGAGAAGAGAAAGTTCGTCAGAAAAGCCAATAAACACTTTAAATGAATCTCCATAGGTATTTCTACAAAACTGAAGTATATCTGCAACCAAATTTCTCATCTCTACATAAAGATCCTTATTGCCAATCCAATCAGCACCGATACTCTCAAGATAGAAATATACATCCGCATCGTCAAGAAAAATACCTCTCAAACCCGAATCATGAAAACGCTTTATTTCTGAGATTAACATACTTCTCCAATCTGGAGCCCAGTACTCAACAAAATTAGTCCCATTTATTACATGTACAAGGCCTTTCGACATCAATATAGATATATATTTGTCCTCTAGCACTCTACCTAGACTCACATAACCCAAGACCAGCTCATCCTTTGACAATTTATCTAACGAAACAGTGTAAAGTGCCTTGGTGCCTAAAATAACAACCTCGAACCTATAGCGATATAATTGAACTGGGTCCCCAGATCCTAAGTAAATCACGCCACCCCCTACATAAGAAGTGGCAAGGCCTCCCCCACCAAGAAAGGAAAAATATGTTAGAATAGATATACCAGTGATTAGTAATGCTATAACAACGACCATTACGGGAAGCACACGTTTCCTACTCATTAAATTAAATATAATAAGCTATACAACATAATAACTTAGTTTAGGGATGTGAATAGACATGATTCCTAAGTTAGAGGGGGTATTCCCTGCAATTACAACACCATTTAAAGATGATGGGGAAGCATTAGACATAGAGACATTCGAGAAACACTTGAATTGGTTATTGGATAATGGAGTAGATGGAATTGTAGTCAATGGATCGACTGGAGAAGCACCACACCTTACCCGTGAAGAAAGGAGTACGCTAACAAAATCGGCACGAAAAATGACTGACAACTCATTACTAATTGTCGGGACAGGCGGCATATCGCTCAGGGAGACACTAAACTACTCAAAAGATGCAGTAATAAATGGTGCAGACGCGATCCTAGTAATAACCCCCTTCTACTACAAAATCAAAGAAGAAAACATCGTTAACTACTACACCCACTTAGCAAATAATCTATCCATTCCAATTATTCTCTATAATTTCCCACAATTGACAGGATTCAACCTTGATGCCGACTTAGCCTCAACCCTAATCGATGGAAACAGAATAATTGGGATAAAAGATAGTAGTGGAGACTTGATACAAATAGCAAAATTGGTGTACCTTATAGAGGATCGCGGCTATGTACTAACTGGGAATCCATATATTTCCCATTCAAGTTTAGTAATTGGTGCAGACGGACTGATACTAGCTGTAGCTAACATATTACCCAGCCCCCTAAAAAGAATGTACGAATACATTAAGGATGGAGAAAGTAATAAAGCCTTAAACATCTATTGGGAAATGTTCAAAGTTTTCCTATTCGTGGAGAGATACGGGATTCCTGGAATAAAGGTTGTTTTAAGCAAGATGTTAGATTATCCTAAAAGGTCGAGACAACCCTTACATACTGAAGTGGATGGATCATATGCGGCAAAGATAGCTGAAGAATGCTTATATCTAAATAGAAACTATGCTTAAACAATAAAACAAAAGAATTATAAACTTATGTAAGAAAAAACATTTACCTCTACATACATCCACTTATTTATACTACTCTCTATATATCACACCAAGAATATATCTATAGTTTGGTTTGTAACGGTGTTATGGGATGAAGGATATTGGCCAGAGATTTGACGCTATAATAATTGGAGCCGGGCCCGCAGGCTCCACAGCCGCCTATCATCTAGCCAAAAAAGGATATAAAACCCTCATATTGGAGAGAGGAAGGGTGCCCGGCTCAAAAAACATGTTTGGTGGCCGAGTATATATAGAACCACTCAAAGAAATATATGAGGATTTTGAGAAGAAAGCGCCTATACATAGATGGGTGAAAAAAGAAAGAATATCTCTAATGTATGATGAATCGGCGACAACAATAGAAATCGAGAGCACAAAATCGACCAGTTTCACAACATATTTAACCCAATTAAGCCAATGGATGGCGAACCAAGCAGTCGAGAAAGGCGCTATCCTTCTCTCAGAAATAAGAGTCGATAAACTTTATAGAGAAAACGGGGTTTTTAAGGGTGTGGTAGTAGAGGATGAGAGAGTCTTAGCTGATATAATCATCGATGCCGAGGGAATAAACAGACTATTGTTAGAGGAGGCAGGAATTGTGGAGAGATTATCTCCTGACCATGTGGCATTAGGTGTTAAAGAAGTCATAAAGCTGGATGGAAAAAACATTAATCAGCTATTCGGATTAGAGGATAATGATGGATTATCATGGGTACTAATTGGAGACATAACTAAAGGGATACCAGGAGGGGGATTCATATATACAAATAGGGACTCAATAAGCCTCGGCATCGTTCTTATGCTAGGAGAAGCGATCAAGAGAATAGATAGACACATATATTTATTGGTTGAGGAATTTAGAAACCACCCCCTAATAAATAAATATGTTAGGGATGGAAGGATAATGGAATATTCCACACATTTAATACCTGAAGATGTTTTCGCACTGCGACCGCCCAAGCTATATTATAATGGATTATTAATAGCTGGTGATGCAGCGGGCCTGCTTCTTAACCAAGGTTATACTTACCGAGGAGTGGACTTCGCGGCATACTCTGGATACCTAGCAGCAAAAGCATATGATTATGCACATAATAATGGCGGCCCCACAGAAGAAAACCTTAGAGAATATACGAGACTCCTAGAGAATAGCTTCGTGATGAAGATGCTGAAGAAGTTCTCAGGAGTATCTAAATTAATGAAAAAGGAAAGGCTATTTAAGACGTATCCAGAGTTGATAAACATAATGGCCGGAAAATTGATGCATATAGAATATGACTCGTATAAAATTATGGAGGCATTGAAAGAAGCAAAGAAAGGAAGGGTGGGATGGATATCCCTGATTAAAGATTTATGGGAGGTGAGTAGGAAATTATGAGCAGTGAAACGAAGGTAAGGAAAATTAGTAGAATAGAGGATATACTGAATAATGATGTATGGGACGTTGATTACGAACCACACATAATAGTCGATTACACAAAATGTAAAAATTGTGAGTGGAAGCCATGCTTACGGCTATGCCCAGCCGAATGCTATACAATGGTTGGTGATGAAGTATTATTTAGTTATGAGGGATGCCTTGAATGTGGAACTTGCAGAATTGTTTGCCCAGAAAAAGCGATTAAATGGTCCTACCCGAAGAGCGGTAGGGGAATCCACTTTAGATTTAGTTAATGATGGGGATGAAGATGGGGTTAGATATTATAGTTGGCATTAAATGGGTCCCAAACACCACCTCCGTTAATATAGACCCAAAAACTGGAACACTAATTAGGGAAGGAATTCCAAGTGTAGTGAATCCTCATGATTTAACCGCTGTAGAAATGGCCTTGAGATTAAAAGATAAATACGGAGGGACTGTCACTGCGATCTCAATGGCTCCGCCTTCAGCTATCTCAGGACTTGAGCACGTAATAGGGATGGGGGTAGACAGGGGGATACTAGCCTCGGATAGAGCATTCGCAGGAGCAGACACTCTTGCGACCTCCTATGTGCTCGCCAAGGTAATAGAGAAGATAGAAAAGTATGATTTAGTGATTATGGGACATGAAACGATAGATAGCTCAACGGCTCATATAGGTGCACAGGTCGCATCATGGCTGAAACTTCCATACATATATTATGCAACAGACATTGAGTATGAGGAGAATAAAGAGAGTATCAAAGTAAAAAGGATATTAGAAAATGCTTATGAGATTTATAGAATTAAGCTTCCAGCAGTAGTTTCAATAGCCATGCATACATTCGAGCCAAGAAGAATAAAGGTTTCCAATAAGCTGAAAGCCAAATTGGAAAACGTTATAGAAATATGGACAAGTAAGGATCTCAACTTGGACATTAATTGTGCAGGATTAAGGGGTTCACCAACAGTTGTATCAGCAATAGACTTTGTACCAAAGGTTCCAAGAAAGAACCTAATATTCCAAGAGAAAGATCCAAAGAAAGCTGCCAAATGGTTAATAGAAAAACTCTTAGAAGAGGGACTAATAGACCCGTAGGTGAAAAAAATGAGTAGCGGAAGACTATGTAGTGAATGGGAGGAGATCAATCCAGACGAATATCGAGGTATATGGGTCTATATGCAGGTAGATGACGGAGTAATAAATGAAGCCTCATTACAACTTTTAGGCCAAGCCCGGAAAATTGCAGATGAATTGGAGACATATGCGGGCGCAATATTTGTAGGATATAAGCTTAAAAACCTAGCAAAAGAGCCGATTTATTACGGGGCCGACAAAGTATTTATGGTAGATGATAAAAGACTAGAGAAATATGCCCCAAACCTATATGGGGACGTCATATACAAACTGGCCCTCAAATATAAACCAGAGTCTATCTTAATAGGCGGCACAATGCGGGGTAGAGAGCTAGCACCATACATAGCGAACAACCTAAGAACAGGAATAACAGCCGACCTAACCATGATCGAGGTAAACAAGGAGACAAGAGACATCATATTGATAAGACCTCCTTTCGGAGCTTGGATGCTCGCCCATATCAAAACCAGAGATAGAAAACCGGTTATGGGGAGTGTCCGACCCAACGTTTTCCCAACACCCAAGAGAGACGAAACCAGGAAGGGAGAGATCATAGAGGAACATATAGATGAACTAATAGACCCTAATATGGAGCTACTTGAATACATACCTATAAAGAAGAAAGAAGAAATCCCGATAGAGAAAGCAGATATAATCGTATCTGGTGGCAAAGGACTAGGGACTAAAGACGGATTCACAATTCTCCAAGAGTTGGCGGATCTACTGGGAGGAGTGATCGCTGGGTCCAGAAAAGCGGTTGATGCAGGATGGATACCCCATGAAAAACAAGTTGGACAAACAGGAAAAACCGTTAAACCCAGAGTCTATATAGCTGTCGGCATAAGTGGAGCTGCCCAACATGTATTCGGAATAAGGGAGGCAAAACGGGTGGTGGCCATCAATATAGACCCAGAAGCACCCATCTTTGAGAATGCAGATTACGGAATAGTAGGTGACTACAAAGAAATAGTACCAGCTTTAATAGAGGAGATCAAAAAACTTAAAAGAAGCAAAAAGAAATCATAAAAATCTAAACGAAACTCAATTTCAGACAACAATTAGGGTAAACACCTTCTCATATTTTAATTACCAAGTTATACCAATTATTATGAATTAGTGATAGCTATGAGAGACTACTACACAGAAACTAGGGAATTCTGGTTAGTCAATCTCGCCTCCCAACTAAAGAACCCGACCCTCCTACGAATTGACGTCAACGTGCCAGTAGTTGACGGAAGAATAGTAGAGACTAGCTACAGAATCTACATATATGCTGACATAATTAGACTTCTATCAGAGTACACTGGTTTAGTTGTAGTAGCCCACCAAGGAAGAAGAGGTCAAAAAGACTTCATCCCACTCAAGCAACATTGGATAATCCTAAGAAAACTTCTCCCCAGCGAGATTGATATCGAGTATATTCCTTTGGATAAAATATTTACTGAAGAGACTAAGAGACTCATAAAAGATTTAGAGCCTGGTAAAGTGTTACTATTAGATAACATCCGAATGATCGATGAAGAGACGAAATTCGATCCGAAAAGAAGCAAATATATAAAATTCTTTAAGGAAGTAGTAAACTCATGCGTCAATGACGCTATACCAGTATGGCACAGAGCTCACACCAGCATAATGGCACTCCCATATATAGCTAAAACATACATAGGAGTAAGATCCGTACTGGAATTAAAGACTCTTAAAGAAGTACTTGACAACAGGAAAGTTGGCGTATCTCTACTCATGGGAGGAGCCAAACTAGCCAAAATATCCTATCTAAACAACATATTGAAATGGGCGAAGGGATTCACTGGCGGAATACCCGGACAACTACTCGCGTATGTTGATGGACATGACCTAAACCCAATCAATAATAAATTCCTAGAGAAAAAATTCAGTCTAGACGTCTTCGAGGACGCAAAAACATTACTGAAGAAATTTAGGATAATGTACCCAAAGGACTTCGTCATCATAGAAAACGGAGAAGAGAAGGAAGTCTCACTAAAAGAAATCAGCAAAACAGAGGGAGTAATAATGGATATAGGTAGTGAAACCGTAGAGACGTATGCTCAAGAAATGGAAAGCGACCAAATAAGAATCAGAGCCGGTCCTCTAGGTGTTTTCGAAAGAGGATTCACAAACGGCATCAGACTTACCAAGATGATTAGTGGCACCGGACTGATATTCCTAGGTGGAGATACAACAGCAGAGATCACCATGTATGGACTCGATAGGATGATACAAAACACAGGAGGGATACTCTGCGTAAGCGGGGGATCCTTCCTACATGGCATGGCCGGAGAAAACTACCCAAGCATAGACAAGATACTCGAACTCCAGAAAAAGAAATAGACGTTTAAAGAGGTACCTAACTTGATACTATATACTGATTTGTCCTATATACATCCAAGCAAATGTTACATATATATAAAAGGCTATTCATTGGAATACCTAGTTTTTAACAGCAACCTAAAAGAAGTCCTCAAATTAATTTTCAACGATAATACAATTGCTATCCAAAAATATCTAAAGGAAAAAGCAGAAGATTACAACATACCAAGAATTAAATCAAAACTGAACATAGGTCAGGACTTCGATAAAATCATAATACTCAATATGGAAGAATGCAATGGAAAACAATTTAAACTCAGTCTAATCAAGAAAATAATCGAAACAGAAGGAAAGGAACTAGATGAAGCCTTAATAGAAAATATAGTTAAGGAAAAAATAGAAAACAGAATTTCTACTACACTAAATGCAATCAGAAAGATAGTTAGGATACAAAAGAAAGATAAACAGATAAACACAAAACTAGTAGAATTTTATGGAACCGAGAAAAAATATTTAGTTGAATTATCTAGAAAACTCTATCTCTACCTAACACGTAGATATAACATCCCCCAAGATCAACTCATTGAAAACGACAGATACATAAGAGTGTCACACAAATTATATCCAAACATAGATATATACACAATCCACCTACTCCAAACCAAATTAACAGAAAAAGAGATCAGTAACCTACTAGTATACGCCTACCTACCACTGACATATGCCTATATAACAGAGGCTAAAAGACTGAAGAAGACCATAGCAGATATAATTTATGAGGGTCCCCTTGGACTAGAAAATCTAAAATAACGCAATAAGAACAGGAACAACAAAATAAATATAATTAAGATTATTAAAGCTGCCTCAACTCCAGTCTTGCCGAAGAAGACAAACGGAAAAGGAGCGACTACAATAAACGCCTCACCTGAACCAGCCCATGCAGATAAAGACATCAAAACAAAACCTATGCTAATTAATATAAACCCAAGAAACACAACTATAAACCACTTTATAGGATCGTAATCCTCGACAACACCAACCCGAGCCTCATCATATTTAGGTATACAATCCTTACAAACCCTAAGATAAGGATCAAAATCGTACCTGCAAACCAAATTACCGCAATTGCTACAAACATATTCAGCAAATCTATCGTTACACATTTCACATAGGGGAATACGTTTTGCCATATCCCTATCCACCTACACCCACTTGTGACAAAAGCCACAAAGTAAATATAAAGTAAAGGAATAAGAAAACAACACCCATAATCAACACCCACTTAAGAACACTTCTATCCGATCCCCACACAATCGGGATAGGTCCTATAAGTATTATACCACCACCTTTAGCCCTACCACCCATTTTAAGGATACCGATGAGAATAAGTGCGATCCCGATTAAGACCAAGAGCATCCCCAGAAAAGGGGGTGTAACACCCAGATC
>JALTTZ010000062.1 GCA_027047855.1 Nitrososphaeria archaeon | reverse complement strand
AAATATAACAAACTAAGTGGAGTAAACGAACACCAAAATAGTAAAATTCTACCCGATCAAAAAATTACACTTCAAAAATAAAAACTAGGAATAAAATAATTATCTCCTAGGCCTCCACTGACCAGGTGGTCTATTTAAGAGTATCCTCTTTTTATAGTTAATCCTATTTCTCTTTCTAGGGTTGGTTGGGGGTTTGGGACTAGGGTCTATTTTCGGAGTTAAAGACCTAACCTTCCCAGCTTTTGTCAACGAACCGTGAGTACCCATTTAAAACACCTCTGTAATTGATTTAAAAACACTTATTTTTAAATATTTTCACCAACCCGAACTGAATAAAGTCGAATCTTTGATTTTTCAATCCTCCATACCCACAAAAGATATAGATTATTTATATTCTAGTTTATTATTTTTGTGTAAAGAGTTGAATAAAGTAAGGTAATGGTTGGGCTGGGGCTGTAACTAACCATGGCAGTAATCAAAAGAATAAATTTTAGGCTCTTGAGGAGTTTCAGCTCCCTAATGATGCAACAAATAACAACATATATAATAACTATAGTAACCTTCGGTGTAATATCTAGGCTCCTCAGCCCAACCGAGATGGGTGTATATGGACTCCTCGTATCAACCGTATATTTAATTGGATTATCCTCAAACTTTGGAATGAAAAAAGTAGCTATAAGGCTCATCGCAGGAAAAATGGCCTCCAGTGAAAGGGAAGGAGCGGCAGGAATCTACTGGAAAACCATTTTACTCTCATTACCGTCAACAATTCTATTGGCACTTGGAACAGCATATTTATATGAAAAATTAGGCATATTTAAAGAAGTAAATGCCTCCAATGGATTCACTCTATTCACAATCCTACTCATCCTCTTTTCCTTTAGGAACACAACCTCATCTGGTCTGGAGGCCCTCCACCTATTTCATTATGAAACCCTATACTACTCCGTAGGATACACATTATATCGATTTCTGATGATATATTTCTTGCTAAGCGGATATGGTGTGGAAGGAATAATAATTGCATGGATCCTTGGAGAACTGGTTACAACTATCTACGTATTGAGAAAAGTAATAAACCAATTACCAGTTATGATGGAGGGAGAAAGCAGCCTCACTATAATTAAAAAAGCATCCCCGCTATTTATAACAGACTTGATCCTCTCAGCAGCAGAATATGGAGACCGAATCGCCTCGACCGTGCTTGGACTGGACATCGTAGCATTCTTCTACATAGCATCTGTGGGCGTGATGTTTTTAACGAGCATATACCAAGCGATCCAATCAAGTATCTTACCACATCTCTCTGAGGAATTCCACATAAATGGATTCAGTTCGATAGGAGAAAGCTTAATGGACATAAGTAGGTATGTCTTCATATTCATATCACCCATCTTTCTCTTGGCCGCCGCACTAGCAGAACCATTCATTATAATCCTAGCTGGCCCACAATATCTAGCTGCAGCACCAATATTCCAGATCATGTGTATTGGTTTATGGTTAGGTCCGTTAAACCCGATTTTACAAAGCACATTTATAGCAGTTGATAGAAACAATGAACTAATGGCCACCATATTATTGGCAACAATTCTAGACATATTCATAATGATCATCTTATACCCCAAAATAGGCTACTTATCAACGGGACTAGGAAGAGCTTTCTTAGTCGTATCAACGAACTTAATTTTGCTCGTAATAGGAATAAAACTATTAAACATAAAAATCGATTACATAGCATACGTGAAGTCGGCAATATCAGGATTGATAAGCGCCGGATCCAGCCTACTACTCTGGACATATATACATAGAATTGACATGCTACCCCTATACATAATTGTTCCAGCAGTAATATATCTACTGATGATAAGATTACTGAAATTCATAAAACCGGAGGAGGTCGCATCACTCTACCTCTCCCTACCCAAACACAAATACATGTCGAAAATGATTAAAGCCATATGTATACTCACGGGCATAGATATAAACACCGTACTTAACATAGTTTCAAAACATAGCTAATCAATTTATGAATTTACAAAATAATGTTTTATCTAATGGTAGAAGGAAATTATATTATGTATATCGGGGGATCAGCATGATAATATACTTAACACCCATCGGATTAGTCATAAGAGATAAAAAAGACACACTAGTAACATTCGGTAAAACCCCGGAAGAGATGGCTAAGACACTACTAAAAATCCATAGAGGCACATATAAACTACCAGATAATGTAATTAACCTATTAAAGAATAAAGAAATAGAAACCCAAACCCCCTTACTAAGAGAATTAATAAGGAAAAACATAAAGGGAGCTAGAGTCAGAATCTCTGAGCCCAAAGAAGACGTAATAAACATATTGACTAAACAATTAGACAAAGATAGAAAGTATATTGAAACACTTTTCAAAGAGGTGATGACAAAGTTCACTGAACTAAGATTAAGAGAAGAACTTGCAAATAAGGATCTGTTGATAATACAAGCAATAAACGCGTATGACGAATATACCGAGATGATAAATATACTTTACGAGAGATTGAGGGAGTGGTATGGAATCTACTTCCCAGAATTATCTAAAATAGTTAAGAAAATCGATAGCTACGCACATTTAATAGCAAACATAGGAGTAAAAGAAAAATTCACAGAAGAAGAGCTATCCAAATATGGATACTCGAAAGAAAGAATAGCCCAAATAGTCAATGCAGCGAGAACAAGTAGTGGCGCAGAACTAACGCCGGAAGAATTGGAAGTCATAATGCACCAAGCAAACACATTGAAAACATTAGTAAGGCAAAGAGAGTTGATAGAAGAACATATATCGGACCTAGTAAATGAAGTAGCGCCTAACACTATGGCACTAATTGGGCCTAAATTAACTGCTAGATTAATAGCGAAAGCAGGGGGCCTTAGAAAACTGGCTATGTTCCCAGCCAGCACTATACAGCTACTGGGAGCCGAAAAAGCGTTGTTCATAGCCCTAAGAAAAGGAGGTAAACCACCTAAACACGGAATAATCTTCCAACACCCATATATAAACCAGTCTCCACGTAGTGTAAGAGGAAAGATAGCCAGACTTTTAGCTGGAAAGATAGCTATTGCCGTCAGAACAGACGTATTTGGGGGAGAATACATCGGGGACAAGCTCGCTGAAGAGGTGAAATTAAAGGTTGAGGAGATAAGAAAAAAAGCGCCTAAGAAAAAGATAGTTAAGAAGAAGAAAAAGGTGAGAAGAAGATGGAGGTAGAAAAATTAGATATAAAAAATATGTATATAGTGCATATTGAGGATAAAAAATATTTAGCTACTAAGAACTTGACCCCTGGAATAACTTACTATAAAGAGAGATTATTCAAAACCAAATATGGAGAGCTTAGAGAGTGGATACCATTTAAGAGTAAATTATCTGCAGCATATCTCAAAAACATGGATATATCAGTATTGAACAAAGCTAAAAGAATATTATATCTAGGAATGTCCACAGGAACAACTGTGAGCCATATATCAGATATAATAGAAGACCGTGGAGTGATATTTGGGGTAGAAGTAGCTCCCCGAGTAATGTTAGAATATATAAATAGAGTAGCTAAATACAGAGACAACATAATCCCCCTATTTTATGATGCCCGCGTACCTCAAAACTACTTTTATATAGTTAATGGGAAAGTGGACATGCTATACTGTGATGTGGCACAACCCGATCAAACAGAAATAGCAATTAGAAATGCAAAACTATATCTAAAGGAAGGTGGTGAATTATTCCTAGCTATAAAAGCCAGGAGTATTGACGCGGCAAGAGACCCTGAAGAGATATACAAAATAGAGATAAGGAAACTAGAAAAGAATGGATTTAAGGTCATAGAAAGTGTGAATCTAGAGCCCTACGAGAAAGATCATGCAATGGTCAGAGCGAAACTAAGATAAATTATAACTATATATCATTTAAATATGGGATATTATTTACCCGTATCACTTGAGTATATTTCCTCTCAACACGCCTCGGTGCCTGATCAACCTCAACACGAGAGTAATCATCACTAATATATAAATACGGCCCC
>JALTTZ010000061.1 GCA_027047855.1 Nitrososphaeria archaeon | reverse complement strand
GTATCTCAAGCCAAATTCCTTACAAACTCTTTGTGGAAGACTACCAAAATAATAAATCCTACCACTAATCTGCTCAGACCTACGTCTAATTAAATCAAGATATAACGTAAGAAAAACATCACGCTTAATTCCCAATAAATAGTCTATATCTTCATCACTAAGCTCCCCATTCCCAACAAGTATAACTATATTATCTCTAACCAATTCAAGTGCCTTCGAGAGAGCTACAACAATACTATGCAGATCTCGATCCCAGGGATAACCTCCAAGACTGCCAATCACAAGAGGAGTAGTCTCACTAATCCCACCCCAATACTTCTCATAGGCCTCAATCACAGAGCCAAACTCGAGTCCACCAGAATAGATTTCTTGAATTCGTCCCAAACCATCTACAAGCAAATCTAGATAGAGAACACCTTCAGAGCCTCCTCCTTCATTACAAGCCTCTTTAATAGCCTCCGGATCATCTAACCCATTAAAACAAGCAAACTCATGCATATAGGAACATGTGATACCGAACATAGGGTCATTCCTTACCAGATTTATCACAACATTAAAATCTGACTGGGAGAACTCATAATCAAGACCCAGGGCCTTTAACTTATCCTCTATAACCACCCGCTCACTCGGCAATAATAAGGGACTCTCACAAATCCTCAAAGAGTCCAACCCACTAAGCAGATCATTCAACTTCCTGATAATACTCTTCTCTCTCTCGATGCTGGAAAACCTCCTAGACACCAATCTCAGATCAATGGGATCAGGCAACATAATCGGTATCTCGACATCACTATAGGGGAGCCAAACATCCATACTACCACCCAACAAACAAAATATAATTAGTTTAGCGAATACTAATAATTAATCCAACAGGAGAATATTATTAATTATGTAGAAATACCATGAAACAAGTTAAGAAAGGCTCACGAATACTGGGGATAGCAGAGAGCTTCAATAAAAAATCAGAAATAAGCATACTTACAGGCATAGTCTACAGACTAGACGGAATAATAGATGGCTTCTCATACGTAGAGACACAAGTAGGCGGAATGGATGCAACCGACAAGATAATAGAACTATATAAAGACTTGAAGAGAGAGGATATCAATTACATAATGATATCAGGAGTCGTTATAAGCCTATACAACGTCATTGACCTCCATACACTACACCACGCCTTAAACATACCTGTAATATCGATAACTTATGAAGAAAGTGAAGGACTCACAAATTATTTCATAGAGAAATTCCCGAGAGACTGGCATGAGAGACTCTTAATATATTACAAAAATGGAGATAGGAAGAAAATTCGATTGAAAAACGGATTCGAGATCTATATAAGAACGATAGGCCTATCCCTAAAAAATGCCGAGACAATACTAAACAAAACAACACTAGAGGGGAAATATCCAGAACCTATTAGGATCGCGAGATTAATTGCCAGAAAACTTAGAGAGAAACTTACATCAAAAAGGCGTAATACCCCATGATATATATTTTGTACCTTGTACCTTCTTAGAAGCAAGTCATTAGTAATTAATTTTTATAAATGGTTCGAATCATTATTGATTTTGGAAAAAGACTAAATATGGGGTATAGTTAACCATGTTTACTCCAGGACAATCGAAGTATTGTTCTCCTCTCTGTAAATTCTTCAGGTGTCAGAGGAGAGCATTAATAATTAAAGGAAGAAGGAGAATATGTGGACTTACAGGAGACAATTGTGATCCAGTAACATGCCAATTCGCCGGATGCGCCATCAACAAACTAATAATACCACAAGGAATGTGTGGCCTATGGAACGAAAAGAAGAGAAGGAGACGGATAACGATCGACATCAGCGAGGTTGAAGACGATTCAGTATATAGAGTAAAGGGATTAAGAGATGAATTCTACTGAGAATATCGCTCCAGACCCATCGATTCAGCTACCTCCAAAAATGTAGTACCCGAAACAACTTTTTCTATAAACTCCACAACCCTATCCTTATTTATCCTATACTGAACCCAACTATCTCTATCCCTGACCGTTACCGTACCATCCTCAAGCGACTTGAAATCAACCGTAACCGCTATAGGCACCCCAACCTCATCTGCCCTTGCATACCGCCTCCCTATACTATCAGAATCATCAAAAAATACTGTATAACCAGCACTCTTCAAATCTTCGTAAATCTCTCTCGCCAATCCGATCAACTCACTATCACTGGTTAAGGGAAATACAGCAACCTCCATAGGAGCTACATAAGGAGGTAGTGATAAAACGACCCTATCATTAACCTCCCTATACGCATATTCAAGAACAGCGTATACAATCCGATCCAAACCAAAGGAAGGTTCCACGACATGAGGAATAAAAGGCTCGATCTCCACCCACTTCTCCTCGACTCTAATGTCGAAAAACTCCTTTCCTAACTTCACACCAGCAACCTTTACCCACCCATCCCGCTCCAACAGTTCATAAAGTTCTTTAGCCTCAAACCCAGCCAACTCCTTCATAATCTCAGCAATCTTATCCCCAAACTTCTCCTTAATAACCCTAGGCATTGGATACGCCTCCTTAATAACCACCTTCTTAGGTTTGTCCAACTTCCTATAGGCAAATAGCTCCTTCCTACTAAACTTCATGTGCCTAGACAAATCGTAATCAGTCCTATTCGCGTGACCAGATACCTCCACCCAACCCCAACGATCAAGTTTAACCTCCTGATCAAAAGTCTGGACAGCATAATGTGCACGCTCACCCTCAAGCTTCTCCCTAAACCTCTGATACTCCCTTGGAATACCCAACCGCTCCAAAAACTTAACAGCCAAGACCATAAAATACCCTAGACACCTATTTCTAATAATACCGCGAGAGACCGCCTCCTCAAGAGACATGGTCTCATAATCGGCCCCACCACGCTTAATCAACTCTTCATGAAGAATATTAATCTCCTCATCCTTAACCTCATCATAATAGGGACAATAATCATTCTCAGGATCAAAGAAGAACTCAATCTCCATCATATCGAACTCCCTAAGCCTAATCGGCCCTTGCCTAGGAGATATCTCATTCCTATATCCACGCCCTATTTGGGCAATACCAATTGGAAACACCCTCCTAAAACTCTCATAAACCCTCTTAAACTCCACAAACATATTCTGGGCAGTCTCAGGTCTCAAGAATCCCTCAGATTCCGAATAAGGACCAATAGTGGTCCTAAACATAGTAATAAAATATGTAGAGTTACCAAAGCGCCCTCCACAGGAAGGACATCTAATATCATTATTTTCTATAAGCTTATCAAACTCGGAAAGCGATAAAGCCTCAGAAACTTCAATACCCTTTTCAGAAAGCAATGTATCAGCCCTATATTTCTTACCACAATCTAGACAAGTAACCATAACATCCTTGAAACCTTCCACATGACCTGATGCCTCAAACACAATCCTAGGCGCAATAGCTGGCCCCTGGATCTCAAGAAAATTATGCTTATGAATAAACATCCTACGCCACAAATTAATTACCTTATTCTTTATAGCTACTCCGTGAGGACCCCATACAATAGTCCCAGCCACACCACCATATATTTCGTATGCAGGCCAAAAGAAACCCCTACGCATAGCTAGATTCATTACTTTCTCTGCTTTATCCATACAAAACACCCACACGGAATAAGTCTAATAATCAAATTAATATTTAAGCCACAACGTTATTAAGATATAGATACATATAGGACAACGGAAACAATAAGCAACTACCGGTAGAAAATATGAATAAAAAATATAGAAAAGGATACTTATTCGAGAGAAGAGTGAGAAAATACCTAGAAAAGAAAGGATACAAAGTATTTAGACTAGCAGGGTCCAAACCAGCGGACCTAATAGCAATGAAAAATCAGCAGATATATATAATAGAATGCAAGGTTGAAGACAGAATAAGGAAAACAGCTCGTGAAAAAATAATTACCCTAACTGAGGGAACACCAGCAAAACCATTAATAGCCATACGAAAAAATAGGAAGATAGTTTTCATAGACCCGATAAAAAATATCGAGTTAACGATCGAAATCTAAATATATCTAAAT